>DJWN01000127.1 GCA_002440975.1 Bacteroidales bacterium UBA6229 | reverse complement strand
TTTATTGGACGAAATTAGCCAATTAATTGATAATTGGGGTAGTGGTTCTCGTATTTTTAGCAGCCACAACTTCTTTTCTACAAGTTTTCAACAGTTTGTTTTCGTCTGTTTTTTTCGGGTATTTTTGTAAAATCTGACCCGAAAAAAAGAACCGTTTTAATCACTTGATAATCACAAAAATTAAGCATGTTTTTAATCTTTGACACCGAAACTACCGGTTTGCCTCGAAATTATAATGCTCCTGTATCTGATTCGGACAACTGGCCTCGAATGGTTCAGCTTGCATGGCAGCTGCATGATGAGTTGGGCAATCTTGTTGAGCAGGCTAACTATGTCATTAAACCCGAAGGATTTACGATCCCTTTTAATGCCACCAAAGTGCATGGTATCACCACTGATCATGCCCAGAAATATGGAGTCGCACTCGAAACGGTATTAGAGAAGTTTGAGCAAGCCTGTAGCCAATCCAGGTTTTTGGTAGGACACAATATTGACTTTGATTTAAAAATTGCGGGAGCAGAATATTTTCGTATTTATCAGGAAGACAGGCTGAAAGACTATCAGAAGTTGGATACTTGCACCGAAACTACAGCCAGTTTGTGTCAGCTTCCGGGTGGGAGAGGAGGCAAATTCAAGCTTCCAAATCTGGCCGAGCTGCACAAACATCTTTTTCAAGAAGGTTTTGACGAGGCCCATAACGCTTCGGCAGATGTGGCTGCAACAGCGCGTTGTTTTCTGGAATTGCTGCGCACAGAGGTTTTCAAACCAAAAGATCTTAACCTTGATCTTACCTTTTTTGAAGCATTCAAGGCTTCCAATCCTGTAACAATTCCTGCCTCTGATATTGAAGTCTTATCCAATTCGGTCTCTCCTGATCAGAAAGTTATTTCAGATCAAGCAACAGATGCTGATGTTGGTGATAGCGTTGTTTCTGTGAGCCAGGTTGGACATTTTGCACATCTGCGTAATCATACCACCTATTCAATTCTCAATGCTACTACGGATGTTACCGAGCTTGTGAAAAATGCTGCTGAAATGAAAATGCCGGCAGTAGGTGTTACCGATACAGGAAATCTGATGGCGGCTTTTCATTTTGTGACTGCTGTTGGAAACCACAATGCTAAAATGAAGAAAGAGGCTGAATCTGCTGGCACTGAATATAAAGCAATGAAAGCTGTGTTGGGTAGTGAGATTTATGTTTGTCGCGATCACACCGACAAAACAAACAAGGACAATGGGTTTCTGATTCCTTTTTTTGCGAAAAACAAACATGGGTATAAAAATCTATCAATGTTGAGCAGCATTTCACATACCGACGGCTTTTATTATGTGCCGCGTATCGACAAAAATGTGTTGCTCAATTACAAAGAGGACCTTATCGTAACGAGCGGGGCACTCTCGGGCGAGATTCCGTCATTATTACTCAATGTGGGAGAGGCACAGGCTGAGGAGGCCGTTGTTTGGTGGAAAACTCATTTTGGTACTGACTTTTATCTCGAAATCAACCGGCACGGCTTACCCGAAGAGGATCACCTGAATGCCTTTCTGCTTGAGATGGCCAGGAAATATGACATCAAATATTTTGCTTCGAACAATACCTATTACCTAAAAAAGGAAGAAGCCGAAGCGCACGATTTTCTGCTTTGTATCAAGGACAACGCTAAAAAGCAGGAGCCTGTCGGAAGAGGACATGGTTTCCGTTTTGGCTTCCCGAATGATGAGTTTTATTTTAAATCACCAGTAGAAATGCTGGCCTTGTTTGCCGACATTCCGGAGGCAATTGATTCGATTTCAGAAATCATTGAAAAGATTGAACCATTTGAATTAAAAAGGAATATTTTGTTGCCCGAATTTGAAATTCCAGAGCAATTCAAAGACGAAGGAGATGTTGAAGATCACGGTAAGCGAGGCGAAAACGCTTACCTGCGCCACTTGGCATACGAAGGTGCTAAGAAACGTTATGGCGAAATTACGGAAGAAATCAGCAGCAGACTCGATTTTGAGCTCGAAACCATTCAAAATACAGGCTATCCGGGATATTTTTTGATTGTACAAGATTTGATCGCTGCAGCCCGCAAAATGGGTGTTTGGGTAGGCCCTGGCAGGGGTTCAGCTGCTGGTTCGCTGGTGGCTTATGCCATCGGCATCACCAATATCGACCCGCTTAAGTATGGCCTGCTGTTTGAGCGTTTCCTTAATCCTGAGCGTATCTCCATGCCTGATATCGATATCGACTTTGACGATGAAGGACGTGCAAAAGTTATTGATTATGTGACCAATAAATATGGGCAAAACAAAGTAGCTCAGATAATTACTTATGGTACCCTTGGCACGAAATCGGCCATACGAGATATTGGACGTGTGCTGGATGTTGATCTGCCATCGGTGAATAAACTGGCCGCCTTGACTCAAAATGTAAAATTGGGTCACTTTTTTTCATTGAATGAGGAGAAACTTAAGAAGATATATCGCCCCGACCAGATTGAAGCAGGATTACTGCTGAAGAAGAAAATGGATGAGGAAGGCGATGAAAGCAAAATTCTTAAGAATACATTACAGATAGAAGGCCTGGTTCGAAATACCGGAATTCATGCCTGTGGCTTTGTGATCACACCAACTGATCTGCGCGAGCTGGTGCCCGTTACGATCAGTAAAGATGCCAATCTGTGGGTTACGCAATTTGACAATTCAGTAGCTGAATCAGCCGGATTGCTTAAGATTGACTTTCTTGGTCTGAAAACGCTTTCGCTGATCCGCGATACGATTGAGATCATAGAACAGAGGCACAACAAAACAATTGTTGCCGATGATATTCCGCTTGATGACCCCAAGACTTATGAGCTGTTTCAGCATGGCGAAACCATCGGAGTGTTTCAGTACGAAAGTGTAGGTATGCAGAAAAACCTGCGTGAGCTAAAACCTACTGCCTTTGCAGATATCATTGCCATGAATGCGCTATACAGGCCCGGGCCAATGGCGTATATTCCCAATTATATCAAGCGCAAGCACGGGCAGGAAGAGGTTTCTTATGATTTGGAGGAGATGCGTGAGATTCTTGAAGAAACTTATGGCATTACGGTATATCAGGAGCAGGTGATGTTGCTTTCGCAAAAGCTTGCAGGCTTTAGCCGTGGTCAGGCCGATACCCTGCGTAAAGCCATGGGAAAGAAAAACAGGGAATTGCTGGTTAAATTATATACCCAGTTTATTGAAGGAGGCAAAGCAAATGGACACGATCCCAAGGTTTTGGAGAAAATCTGGTCGGATTGGAATGCCTTTGCCGATTATGCCTTTAACAAATCACATTCAACCTGTTATGCCTTTATTGCATTCCAAACGGCTTACCTCAAGGCCAATTATCCAGCGGAGTTTATGGCTTCGGTACTCAGTAACAACATAGGCGACATCAAGCAGGTTACTTTTTTTATTGAGGAATGCCGCAGGATGAAAATCAAGGTTTTAGGACCGGATGTGAATGAATCAGAATATAAGTTTACGGTTAACGATAATGGAGAAATTCGTTTTGGCCTGGGTGCCGTTAAAAATCTGGGAGAAGCAGCTGTTGCCTCCATTTTGGCCGAGCGCAAAGAAAACGGACAGTTTAAATCGGTACTTGATTTTCTTTCCCGAATCAATCTCAGACAGGTAAACAAACGGAGTTTGGAGGCTCTGGCTACTTCGGGTGCGTTCGACTCGTTTGAGGGAGTACACAGAGCAGTATTCTTTTATAAAGAAGAGAATGACAGTCAAACTTTTCTGGAGCGTGCCATTAAGCTGGCTAATCAGGCGCAGGAAGCGAAAAGCTCACCACAATTTGATCTCTTCGGTAGTGAAGTGGCCGTTGAAACAGTTGAACTCACCATACCGCAATGCGAGCCCTGGTCGAAGATGCGGGAGCTACAGATGGAATTGGAAAGCATTGGCTTTTATATCAGTGCACATCCACTGGATATGTATAAAATCCCGATTCGCTTTTTCTCAAACGCCTATATCCAGCAGTTTAAACCTCAGCTGGAACAATTGAAGGGCAGCCGGATTAGCTTTGCCGGTCAGGTGATGAATGCCGAACACCTTACTTCGCAGCAGGGTAAGCCTTATGCCCGTTTCAGGATAGAAGACCATAGTGATGCAATTGATTTGGTTGTGTTTGGTGAGACTTATCTCAAAATCAAACACCTCATCGATCCGGGTGCTTTTGTCCTGGTGCACGGTGTTTCGCAGCCTGATTTCAGAAATAAAGAACAGTTTGAGTTGAAAGTTGTTGATATGCAATTGCTTGATAATCTGCTTGAACAAACTTCCAAAGAGGTTTTAATCAAAGTGAAAGTGGATGAAATGAGTGAAACAGAAATGCTTGAATTGATTGCAGGGATAAAAGAAAATCCAGGAAAGCAAAACTTTAGCCTGCGTCTTGTAGATCAGAAAAATAAGCTGGCCTGTAGCCTAAAACCTATGCAGGGAAGGATCAATGCCCAGCAGGTGTTGCCCTTGTTAGAACCGATGAATTTCGTTGAATTCGAATTAAAATAGACTTATATAATAGCTGGAAAATACCTGAATGTTTGGCTTATTTGCAATCTTGTTTTAACAAACTTAAATTATATTTGCATCTTAAATCATAACCCATAAACAAATCAAAATATGGCATTAGAAGTAACTGACAGCACTTTTGAAGAAATGGTTTTAAAATCTGAAGTACCTGTAATTGTTGACTTTTGGGCAGTTTGGTGTGGCCCTTGCAGGGTGATTGGCCCGGTGGTTGAAGAAATAGGTGAAGAATATGGCGACAAAGCCAAAGTAGTGAAAGTGGATGTTGACAACAACAACCAAACGGCTATGAAGTATGGCATTCGCAATATCCCGACACTTTTGTTTTTCAAAAATGGTGAGGTGGCAGACAAACAAGTTGGTGTTGTTCCAAAACAGGTTTTGGTAAAAAAACTTGATGCTTTGCTTTAAAAGTGAATCAATGATCTTATCCAGCCCGTTGTAATACCACAGCGGGCTTTGTTTTGTAGTGTATCATGGCCTATCAGATTAATCAGGAAAAAGTTAGCAGGTATAGCAGCCTCGAGTTTTTGGCACGTCAGGTGGTCGAAGGCTTTATCACGGGCATGCACAAAAGTCCATTTCATGGTTTTTCGGTTGAGTTTGCCGAGCACCGGCTCTACAATCCCGGCGAATCACTTAAGGATATCGACTGGAAGCTTTACGGACGCACCGAAAAAATGTTTGTTAAACGCTATGAAGAAGAAACCAACCTTCGATGCCAGCTGGTGATTGATCAGTCATCGAGTATGTATTTTCCGATGAAAAACAAACCCGACATCAACGATCCTGATAAGCTGATTTTTTCTGTATATGCAGCTGCTTCACTCATTGAGATGATGAAGCGACAACGGGATGCCATTGGCCTGAGTCTGTTTTCCGACGAGCTTCGCCTGCACACCAAAGCCAGAGCAACGGTTTCGCATCAAAAACTGCTTTATAAGCATCTTGAGGATTTATTACTACCCGAGCAAGGCAAACTCAATCAAACAACTACCACGGCTGAGGCTTTGCATCAGATTGCAGAACTCAGTCATAAAAGAAGTCTGGTGGTGATTTTTAGTGATATGCTGGACAAACAGGCACAGCAGGAGGAGCTGTTTGCGGCATTGCGGCATTTACGCTACAACAAACACGAAGTGGTGCTTTTTCATGTGCATGATGCCCAAACAGAAATTGATCTGAATTTTGAAAACAGACCGCATCGCTTTGTGGATATGGAAACCGGTAAAGCCATCAAAATAAATCCGGTACAAATTAAAGAGGCCTATCATAAAAGCCGTGAAGAAAGTAAAAAAGAACTGATGCTGCGCTGTGGCCAATATCAGATTGATTATGTGGATGCCGATATCAACCAGGGTTATCATCCGGTTTTGCTGGCTTACTTACTGAAAAGGAGTAAGATGTATTGATCACAGCTATACCCCACGAAGGGGTGGATTATACGATTGATTTAAAACAAATATAATCAAGTAGTTAATATTTCAGTTTGATAGAATTTGCAATCACTAATTTTCCAAAAATTGAATTTTTAAAGGAATTTTTAGACTTATTTATAATTGCCATTTTCGTCAGTTTTAGTTATATATGTTTGGCCGTTTTTGAATGATGAAAATATAACTCCATTATTACAATTTATTTTTATCCCACCAAGAACGGACTCTTTAATTGTCCAAACAAGTTCACCATTTCGATTAAAGTAATCAATAGAGAAGGCATTCGTTGTAACATAATTGTCGCGTTGAGCATCTGCCAAGAAAGAAATTTTTTCTTTTTTCCAAATAATCTCGTGATCCAAATTCCTAAGTTCAGTATAAGAGATGCTCTGTTGTGTTCCATCAAAAACACTATATGAACCACTCAACAAATAGTAAGCTTCTTCAAAACCTGCCAGGTAATATAGCTGGTCGTGGCATATATCTGGTAACACATCAAGCCGGCTAATTTCCTCACCCTGATTATTTACAGTTATGATTTCATTATGGCATTTTATTAAGATACTTTCTTCAACGTTAGCTATATTAATGCCTGTGTAAAATCTGTCGCGTTCACTCGAATTGTAGATGTCGGTAAGGTTTCTTTCCCAGATTATATGTCCCTCATAGGAAATATTATAAAGCGTTAAATGATTCCGGTCAACCGGATAAATAATGGTATCAGCAAACTCTCCCTGGTCATTATATACATATTCTGGTTGCAGGCCATAAAAATGACCAGTCAGGAGATAAAAATCGGAGTTATTATTTGCTGCTAATGAAGAACCATCAATATAATGGTCTGGAATAGTTTTTGACCATAATTGGTTTCCATCCTCAGCGAATTTTAACAACATTACTTCACTTTCATATGAGTAGCATACACTTCTGCCTAATTCGTAAATTGGAATACAATTCATACCATAATAGCCATGTTGAATCCAACTCATTTGTTCTTCATACAGTGCATCACAATACGTTTTAACCGATTCGCCTTTCAATAAAATTATGACAGAGTTGTCAGATAGCGCAATTATTTCTCTCGGTGTCATGCTATTATCGATAGGATTAGACCACAGTATTTTGCCCTCATCATTTAGTTTAAGAAGTCTGGTTTGACCTTCCTTTTGACCCAGAATAAAAATATTCCCCAAATTATCCTCACAAAGATCAATTACTCCTAAATGTTTTTCTAAGGAAATCTCGAATGTTGAAGTTGAACAAGTAGTGTTTGCATTATTTATTGCATCATTTTTGCTGCATCCAACAACTAAAATGAGTAGTAAAATATGAAGTAAGCTGTAGTTTAAAAATTTTGCTTTCATAAATATATTTCTCCTTGACGTTGATTTGTTATCGACTTCCTCCAGGATGGCACTGATTTGCCTGGGTTACGATGCACTGAGCAAGCTGAAGGGTGCCTGCCGAAGTGCAATCTGTTCCTCACTGAGCAAAATGCATGGATCACAACTTCACCCTTAGTTGAATTTTCAGATCTGTTCGCTTATTCCCTTCAATAAGTTCGAGTCCGGTTCCAATTTCGTTACGTGTAGAATACCAGGTTTGACCAATTCTGGCCCAAAGATCCATGCTTTTGTTAAGGCTATATTTTACCAGGAAATAAACCCGGCTTCCTTTTTCGTAGAAAGCTGGAATGGAGAAGGCATATAACACATCATTTTCGTAAGCGTATATTCTGCTGTCGTAGGTGTCGGCATCAAAGATGGCATAACGAAGCGTGAGCTGCAACCGATCTGATGGCGGCCTGTAAAATATATCCTGATAGATCAGGAAGCCAGTACTTTGCGGCTTTTCTTCATGTTTGTAAACAATCCATTCGGCTCTGTTTTTGAGCGTGAAAGAGGGACTGATACTGTAATTGATATGAAAACGGTAACTGTCTTTATGGTAGGGTACTACAAAATCAATATTATTCCACGGATCATCGCTGTTGATGAGTTTTTTCTTGGTTCTGAAACGGAAATAGAAATCGGCTCTTCTGCTGATTTCATGATCAAGCTGGGCAAAATAATCATGGCCATAACTTGGAGCATCGGTTCTATAGCGCAGCCACGGAAACTGAAAGTGATCTGCATAGGCTTTCAGTTGCCAGCGAGGAGCAATGGAAGCATTGATTCCAAAATAAATTCCTGTTTCATTATTGGTGTTGCTGCTTTCGGCAAAGGCATTACTAAAATAGTTTTGATACGATTTCTGATAATTTCGATAGGCAACCGTTGTTGTCAGGAAACCTGTAGGCTGTGCAGTGAAACCTGCAAGTCCGGCCATTCCGCCATTATCTGAACCTGCAACTTCCCCAAAAAATACGATTTGCGGGAGGGTAAGCCTGAAATCAAAACCATAATTCATCAAATCGCCTTCGATCAGCTGAAACTGATTATAAGGATAAATCCGCGGAACCAGCTCGGCTTCGAGACTTGTTTGATGAATTGTTGCTCCTACATCAAAAAAAAGTCCTTTATAGCTTAACCGGCCGCCGATCAACTGTTGTTGGATTGCGTTTTTGTCTAATAACTCGTTCACAGTGCGGTGCAGACCAGATTCCTGCAGGCTGGTTACCACAGCAATTTCGCCCGAAATAGAGTCGAATTGATCGATATTGGCGTCAATATTTTTTTTGGAGTAGAAACCAGTGAGTTCAATGCCTTTATAACCAAAGGTAGCAGCAGCACCGCGCAGAAAATAGTTTTCGTTAACTGAAGTGTTGGGTTTTAATCCGGCTCCATAGCGCATCACCGAACTGGCCTCGGTAGATTTCCCAAAAGAAAGTCCCGACCACATCGTCAATCCCTGACCAAAAGCCAGGTGATAATCGCCAAGGGCTACGGCTCTCAACACTCCAAGATCGGCGGCATAGGCATGAACAGAATAAAAATCAAAACCTGATTTGAGTTTGTCTCCTAAAATTCGCTGCAGGCTATCATTCACATTATCTTTAAAAAATACTTCGCCGGCATCCTTTTCCATGGTGATTCCTGCTCTGAACTGATTACGATAATTAAAGCTGTAACGGGCATAATATTTTTCCGGACTTCCCAGATAGCGGCTGTTAGGCTTGGCCCACAAAGCGGAATCTGAAATTGGTTTATAGCCTTCGCGTTGTTCCAGAACCATTTCGCTTCGCAACAACAACTGATGACGTGCATATTTGAATATATTCTTAGCCTTGAGTTTGTATTGTGGTTTGTCAGTGCTTTCAATCACAATGATTGGCTCAAGCAGTGCAATGGTTGTTTCGTCAAAGCCGTCAATAGCAGCCAGTTCAAATTTACTTAACAGCGGACCAAAATTTTGTTGATATGTTTTAAGTTGTTCAAACTGAAAGGTGTTGATGAGGTAAATTTCCAAAAGTTGTTCAAGTTCTGCCGGATTGTTAATGTTTACAGGATTCTCGTAAAGGTAAAAGTAAGTTTCGGTAAGATCGGTAAAGTCGAAGGATTCTTCGGAGTTTTCGGCAATGATCTCAAGTTGTTGCGAAAGTCTTTCGGTTAAGGCGTTGCGTAAGCTATCGGCATTCGTCTGAGCCATTGAAGGGTTAAAGTACAGCAATGAGCCAAGTAAAATTGAAAAAATCAGTAATCGTTTCATCATGCTACTCGCTATTTCTGTTACCAAACTGGATAATCAGGCTCGATTGAATGCTGGTGCCAAGTACCTGATGCAGATTTCCGGCAAGATCTATTCTTACCGGCCCCAGATCGAATCCGGTTCCAAAGGTGAATATGCCGGGTTGTGTATTAATACCGGCTCTGACGAAAAATTTCTTCAGTACAAAATATTCCAAGCCTGCACGGATACTGGCCTCACGGTCAAAATTTTTCTCAATTTCTGCTGTACCGATTAATTGATCCGAAAACTGGTAAGCCAAACCAAATCTAATTATCACCGGAAGTCGTTCATCTGTATATTCTGATAATCGCGCTTTGCCCGGATTAAAGACGTATGCACCTGCTGTAAGTTTTTCGTTGACAGCATATTGTACTCCAAGCTCAAAGCTGATGGCTTGAAATTTTTCGTAAGCATCCGAAAAAGAAGTACTAAAATAGTCAAGCTGCAAACCAATTCTTAACACATCACCAAAATCCCGTGCATAAGCAAGACCCAGTTTTTGTTCCTTGTATAAGGAATATCCGAATTGGCTAAAGCTCAAACCTAACACACCTATTTTCGTAGGTGCAACAACTCCAGCACTCTGCAACGACAATTCCTGCATCATGAAACGATTTTGATAGGCAATACCGAAAGCGATATTTTTTTGTGAAGCAATTCCGGCCGGATTGTTATGAATCGACCAAAAATCACTTAATGCGACAGATGCATTGCCCATACCTGCTGTCCGGCCACCAACAGGCCCTGTTCCTTCCGCGGCTACTAAATTGCCTGAAAATAAAAATGTTAGGAGTAGTAAACCGTATAATCTTATTCTAAATGCCATATTAAAGTAGATTTTTGATTGGCTATTTATTGCGTCACGAATTTAGGTTATTTTTGAAAAAATTTATAGACTATGCTTAAAATTATTCCATTTTTAATCGAATTGACAGAAAATAACAATAAAAACTGGTTTGATGAGCATCGTGATCAATATCAGGAAGCACGGGTGGAAGTAGTTGAATTGGTCGAAAAGATTTTAAAGCAACTTAGTTATTCAGTACCTTGGGTATCTGCCATTAAGCCATCAAACTGTTTGTTTAGGATAAATCGTGACATTCGTTTCTCGAAGAATAAAGAGCCTTATAAGACTCATACAGGAATTTTCATTGTTCCTGGTGGAAGGAGCAGCGGAAATCCAGGTTTTTATCTTCATATTGAGCCTGCCAAGAGTTTTATAGGTGGTGGGGTGTATGCGCCTGACCCAAAAGTGTTACAGGCAATACGTCAGGAAATTTACTTTAATGCTGCTGAGTTCAAGCAAATTGTTTTGGACAAAACCTTTAATCAAACTTTTGGGGATATGATGGATGAGCGTTTGAAGCGACCTCCTAAAGGTTTTCCGGTAGATTTTCCAGATATTGAATGGCTCAAATACAAGCATTATGTTGTTTCGCATACACTTGACGATTCTTTTTTGGAATTTGATAAATTATTGAAAACAAGTGTGGAAACCTTTTTAAAGATGAATCCGTTTATTGCGTTTTTGAATCAGGCCATACAAAATGCAAAGGAGACATTACCATAAACTGGAAAGAACAGACCTTAGACTGATTTATCTGTGAAACGATTCACAGTTTAAAGTAATCTTGCAGTCTCATAATTGGTTGGTTGTTTTATTAGTTCGAACTTAATGTCCTTGAGGTTTGATTTTCGGTCGCCCAAAGCCGAATTACTCCTCAAGGACATTTTTATTGGGCTCTCATGTTCGAAAATGGTCATTTGAGATTCTTTTTTGTTAATGACAAAAAATCAGCATTTTAAGTAGGGGTGATCGGATTATTTTTAACAATAAAACCATTATCTTGCTGAATTATACCAGAAACTTATTTTTACTGTTAATCAAATAACAAAAAAATGTATTTTTGAAGTCTAATTGGTTGGTTGTTTTATTAGTTCGAACAAGATGCCCTTGAGGTTTGAATTGTTTTTGTTGTTTTTTACAATTCATTTATTCCTCAAGGGCATTCCTTTTTATGGCATTCATGTTTCTTGATAAGGGCTGCATTCCCGTAGTCTTTTTGAACTTCGCCGATAACTTTTCAATGAAATCAAGGTATTGTGCAATGAGATACTTTTGTCAATCAAATTGGTTGGTTGTTTTATTAGTTCGAACTACATGCCCTTGAGATGCAAGTTGATTTTGTTGTTTATCAACTTCCCCGCACCTCAAGGGCATTCCCTTTTTTATTAGGTCTCATTAAATATTATATATCCAGCTGGAGCCTTGTTTGGATAGCCTGTACCTGACGTTGCAATTGCTTCACGGTTTCGGCCAGCGGTTCGCGTTCGCGATTAGTGTCGGGCATTTCGGAGCTGATATAATGTACAAATTTCCACACCTCTCTTATTTCATTTGCCTGAAGTTCGTAGGGTTCATACAAGGGATTGAGCGAGCTAAGCACGAGTTTTCCTTCTTCCTTCAGTCTGTTTTCAACAATTTTAAATACCACACCTTCCTCGCGGGTGAGGATGATGTACGGTTGATGGCTGCGGATAAATTGCCAGTCAATCACGTATTCTCCAGTAACGTATGACTTATCCGGGATGGGCAGCATCGAATCGCCACTGATTTGAAAGGTGCGGTATTTCTTGCTTTTAGAAAGAAATGGTAGATGAAAAGCTGGCAACACTTTGATGAATTCAGGATCAGCAAAGCCTGTTCCATAACCGGCTTTGGCTTTTTCGTTTACCAGTTCGATGTTTTCGTTGTTGTTTTGATCTATTGTAGTGCTCAACACCCTGAGTTTACTGCCTTTGATGTAAATATCAAAGCCACGTTCTAATTGCTGTAACTCGTATTGACTCAACGTTGTGAGGTCGATTTTAATTAAGGTGTCCACCGCTATTTTAAAATACTCCGAAAAAGCCATCAGGGCTTCCATACCTGGTTGGGCTACTTTGTTTTCGTAACCACTTAAAGTAGATCGCTTCATATTGAGTGCCATAGCCACATCATCTTGTGTGCGGCCGCGTCTTTTGCGTAAAAACTTAATGTTGGAATGAAAATACATAACTATAATTTTTATAAGGTAAAATATCTTGATTTCTCAGCTCGACTTCCAGCATATCCCGATTTAATTCACAAATTAATTTCCAGAAAACTTGCATTTGCATCAGGGGAATGTTTAAATTGACGCCATAAAAATGATTAAAAACACGTCAAATATACGTTAATAATCTGTTTTGTCAAGCATTTAAACAAAAAAATCCTAAAATGTATCTGAATAACCATAGTTATTACAGTTTGCGTTATGGCACCCTGTCGGTTGAAGCATTGGTTGTACAGGCCAAAAGTTTTGGTATTATTGCGTTGGCACTCACCGACATCAACAATACAATGGGGATGGTCGATTTTGTACGCGAATGCCGGCGGCAAGGAATAAAACCCATTGCTGGCGTTGAGTTTCGTAACGAAGATCAGTTGCTTTATGTGGGGATTGCCCGTAGCAATAAGGGCTTCAGAGAGCTGAATGAGCTATTGACAACACATAACCTGGACGGCAGTCCTTATCCGGAAGCGGCTCCTGTATTTGAAGATGTTTTTGTGATTTACCCGGCCGGAAGCCGTAAAATTGGTCAGCTTAAGGAGCATGAGTTTTTAGGTGTCAGACTTTCACAGGTTGCTAAGTTATTGAATTCCGATTTACGCTTTAAACAGGATAAATTGGTGTTGATGCAGCCGGTAACATTTCGTGATGAAGCCGATCGTTACATCCATCAAAACCTGTGTGCTATTGCTCATAACGAATTGCTTAGCCGGATGGAACCTGCTGCTTTTGCCGCTGCGGATGAGTTTATGCTGCCACCCGAACGACTGCGTGCCGCTTTTGTACTTTATCCGGGCTTGCTCAAAACCACGGAATGGCTGGTGCAGGAATGTGAGCTGGATTTTGATTTTTCGACCATAAAAAATAAAAAGACTTTCACAGGCAATGCTGCGGATGATCGTGATTTGCTGCACAAGCTGGCGTATGATGGCTTGCATTATCGCTATGGTTCTGATGATGAGCGTGCGCGACGCAGGGTGGAGGAGGAGCTGTCTATTATTGATAAGTTGGGTTTTTCGGCTTATTTTCTGATCACCTGGGATGTGATCCGATATTCAATGTCGCGCGGCTTTTATCATGTGGGGCGTGGCAGCGGAGCCAACAGTGTGGTGGCTTATTGCCTGCGTATCACCGATGTGGATCCGATAGAGCTGGATTTATATTTTGAGCGTTTCCTGAATCCTAAACGCAGCAGTCCGCCCGATTTTGATATTGATTATTCCTGGAAGGAGCGTGATGAGGTGATCGACTACATCTTTAAGCGTTATGGCAACCGGCATACTGCGCTTTTGGGAACGATCTCAACTTTCAGGGGAAAGTCAATTTACCGCGAGTTGGGCAAGGTGCACGGCCTGCCCAAAGCAGAGATAGACGAACTGGTGAGCAATCCCGGAAAATTTTACAACCTGAACAAAATCACACGTCATATCCATCAACTGGCACAACACATTGTTGATTTTCCCAATCAGCGCAGCATTCACGCAGGTGGCATACTCATTTCAGAAGAGCCAATCACCAATTATGTGGCACTTGATATGCCTCCCAAAGGTTTTTTAACAACGCAGTGGGATATGTATGTTTCTGAGGATTTGGGTTATGAAAAACTGGATATCTTAAGTCAGCGCGGGATCGGACATATCAAGGAGGCAGCAGACATCATTAAAAGTAACCGGCGAATTACCATTGATATCCATCAGGTGCAGCAGTTTAAGGATGACCCAAAAGTAAAAGATCAATTGCGCAGAGCCGAAACGAATGGGTGTTTTTATATAGAAAGTCCGGCCATGCGGGGCTTATTGCGTAAGTTGCAGTGCGACAACTACCTTACGCTGGTAGCTGCCAGCTCTATCATCAGGCCGGGAGTGGCTAAATCGGGGATGATGCACGAATACATCCAACGTTTTCATCATCCTAAAAGTTTTCGGTACCTCCATCCGGTGATGGAAGAGCAGTTGAGCGAGACCTATGGCGTGATGGTGTATCAGGAAGATGTGCTCAAGGTGTGTCATCATTTTGCAGGGCTCGATCTGGCTGATGCCGATGTGCTGCGCCGGATTATGAGCGGTAAAAAACGGAAGCAAAATGAGTTTGAGGAGATTGTCAGGCGTTTTTTTGAGAATTGTAAAGCGCGCGGTTATCCTGATTCCGTGACCAAAGAGGTTTGGCGTCAGATAGAATCCTTTGCCGGTTATTCATTTTCAAAGGCGCATTCGGCTTCTTATGCCGTTGAAAGTTTTCAGAGTCTTTATCTCAAAGCGCATTACCCGCTGGAGTTTCAGGTGGCTGTGATCAATAATTTTGGAGGTTTTTACCACACCTGGGTTTATTTTAATGAAGCGCGCCGGCAGGGTGGCTATATTCATTTGCCTTGTGTGAACAACAGCCAATACCTTACTTCGCTGCAGGACACGACTATTTTTATTGGTTTTGTGCATATTGCCGGACTGGAGGAGCAACTGGCGCGCAGTTTGGTAGCAGAACGCGATAAACATGGTAATTATCGGGGGCTTCACGATTTTATTGATCGGGTGAAGCCCGGCATAGAGCAGATTGTTATTTTGATCCGTTCGGGGGCTTTTGCTTTTAAGGGTCAGCCTAAATCGGGTTTGCTTTGGGAGGCACATTTGTATCGAAAGAAGAGTAAAACCGTTGAGAGTTCTTCGCTGCTTTTTAAGGAACAAGCCCGGCGTTATCAGTTGCCGCAGCTGGATAGCGAAGCTATTGAGGATGCTTATGATGAGATTGAATTGCTTGGTTTTCCGGTGAGTATGACAGATTTTGATTTGCTGATCACCAAATTCAGGGGGGAGGTGCAGGCCGAAACCATGCTGGATTATGTGGGGCAGCGCAAGCGGATGCTGGGTAAACTGGTGACAATTAAATACGTGAAAACCGTGCGGGGCGAACTGATGCATTTTGGTACCTTTGTAGATCATCGGGGTGAATTGTTTGATACGGTTCATTTTCCGCCATCGCTCAAACAATATCCTTTTCAGGGAGCCGGGATGTATCTGCTTTTGGGCAAAATCGTGGAAGAGTTTGGTCATCCCATGATGGAAGTGGAAAAAATGGCACGCATGCCTGTGAGTAAAGATCCCAGAGAGAATTGAAATACAGGCGTGAATGAGGCTGGCTGTTGTTTATATTTTTGTTTTTGATTGAAAATTTTATTGTAGGATAAACCTTGAATGTATGAAGAGAATCGTTAAAAGTTTGTTGCCCATGAACAATCAATTTGTTCAAAAATAGCCGATTATCATGCGCGACTACCTGGCACTTGAACGCACACGTCTGGTCAACGAACGCACCTTAATGGCTTATGTGCGTACTGCTTTATATTTGCTTCTTGGCGGAATTGCATTTCTGCAAATGCAGGATTTTGAACACATCCGCTGGTTTGGAGTGGCGATAATTATTTTGAGCTTTTTGATGGCACTCTTTGGAGTGATTCGCTTTTTTGCGATAAAAAAACGCTTGCACTTATATTATAATAAGCCTGAGAATAATTGAAAATGCAATTTCGGGGAAATTGTATTTTTGGCTTGAATCAAGAACTGTTTTATGAAAATACACGCGGTAACACCAGAAGAATATATCAATCAATTGCCGGATGATCGCAGGGAAGTCATTTCAAAAATCAGATCCGTAATTCA
Source organism: Bacteroidales bacterium UBA6229 (assembly GCA_002440975.1). GTDB lineage: Bacteria > Bacteroidota > Bacteroidia > Bacteroidales > F082 > UBA5536. The sequence goes on along the minus strand of DJWN01000127.1, from coordinate 55,550 downwards.
ACAACATCTGCCCGAAGGTTTTGAAGAAACCATCAGTAATGGCATGATTAATTATGTAGTACCTAACAGAATCTATCCCGCTGGTTATCATTGTAATCCCAAGGATCCACTGCCATTTTTAAGCATTGCCTCACAAAAGAACAATGTAGTGCTGTATCATTTTGGAATGTATGCGGTTCCTGAAATGTATAATTGGTTTAAGGAAAATTATACTTTTCATGCAAAAGGCAAACCTGATATGGCCAAAAGCTGCATCCGCTTCAAAAAAATGGATGATATTCCGTATGATCTGATTGCTCAGTTGATGCAAAAACTCACTGTCGCAGATTGGATCGAAGTATATGAAACTAATTTAAAAAGATAGGCTCGTGAAGGATTATACACTACAATGGGCTGATGAACTGACTGTTCTGAAAGGAATTGTGCAAAAATCAGGTTTGAAATGTGAGACCAAATGGGGAGCCGATGTGTTTATTTTTCAAGGAAAGAATGTGATCAGCTATGGAGGTTTCAAACATTATTTTGCGCTTTGGTTCTACAAAGGTGTTTTCTTGAAAGATGCGAGCAACAAGCTTGTCAATGCGCAGGAAGGCAAAACCAGAGCTTTGCGGCAATGGCGGTTTACTGCTGTGGAAGAGATTGATGAACAGCTGATTTTAGCCTATATACGGGAAGCCATTCGGGTTGAAAAAAAAGGAATTGTCCTTGAAAAGGAAGATGCTTCAGGCATAGCTATCCCTGAAATATTGGCGGAACAATTACAAAGTAAAGCAGCACTGAATGCAGCTTTTAATGCGCTAACAGCTTATAAACAAAAGGAATATATTGAATTTATGGCTTTTGCAAAAAGAACTGAAACACAATTGAAAAGGTTGAAGAAAATTATTCCGATGATCGAATCCGGAATCGGTTTGAATGATCGTTACAGATAGTTATTTGTTTTGACAGCATTTAATTGTTTAGAGTTGGTTAGAACTTTGGGCTTAGATTGGTGTTTTACATGAATTAATCACAAAAATTGCATACAGTTGATCGAGGTTATCAAAATTTTGAAGTGGTTATTGCCAATTTTATCATTGGCACTTTTGCTATCGTGTCAGAAAAACAATGAGGATCAGCTTGCGGGGCATGGTTATATTTTTGATCCCACGCCTTTTGCTTTGGAATTTCCAACAGGATTTCCATATATGATGATACCTGCTGATAATCAATTGACTGAAGAAGGAATTTCGCTGGGACGCAAATTGTTTCACGATCCCATACTTTCGGCTGATAATACGCAATCCTGTGCCAGCTGCCATATGCAGGACTTTTCTTTTGCTGATCCCAATAGCTTTAGCACGGGCATCGACGGCCTCGAAGGAAGTCGTAATGCCATGGCTCTGATTAATGTAGGCTGGTTGAGTCACCTAAATTGGGATGGCAGTGCCAAATCACTTGAAGAACAAGCTTTTGAACCGGTGGTGAATCCGGTTGAGATGCACAACAGCTGGCCTCAGGCAGTGATGAGTTTAAAAAATGATTCTACTTACCAAAGGATGTTTTATGAGGCTTTTGGTATCCTTGATTTCGACTCAACACATGTTGTGAAAGCCATCGCGCAATTTGAAAGGACCTTGATCTCATCCAATTCAAAATGGGATCGCTATTTGCGGGGAGAAGTGAGCCTTACACAGGCCGAAAGTCGTGGTTTTGAGATATTCTTTACCGAGAAAGGGGATTGTTTTCATTGCCACACAACGATTTTATTTACCGACAACGATTTCCATAACAACGGATTGGATGCCATCTTTGCTGATTCTGGTCTCTTTAAAGTTACCAATGATCCTAATGATCTGGGAAGATTCCGGACGCCAACTTTGCGTAATGCCGAATTTACATCACCTTACATGCATGATGGAAGGTTTCAAACCCTGGAAGAAGTGATTGATTTTTATAGCGAAGGATTGCAATACAGCGAAACGATCGATCCTTTGATGAAGAATGTGGGTGAGGGTGGGGTTCGGCTTACTGAAGAGGAAAAATTCTACCTGCTCACCTTTCTGAAAACGCTTTCTGACACATCATTTATTCAAAATTCAGCTTATGCACCAGCCGATTAATCGAATAACATTAACGATTTTATTTCTTTCATTCTTTTTTCCAGTTTGGGTGATGGCGCAACTGGAAATTGTACCGGACAACGACATCAAGCTCTGGAAAAACAATGAAAAACAAGCCAATCCCTGGGCCGGAGGATTTAATACGCCACAGTTTTCGGAGATGGATCTCAACAAAGATGGCATTATGGATTTGGTAGCTTTTGAAAGGGGATTTTATGGATCTGTGAAATGCTTTTTACATACCGATTCGGGTTGGAAATACGCACCCGAATACCATCATGCTTTTCCTGCAATGCGTAACTGGATGTTGCTCAGGGATTATAATTGCGATGGATTGATGGATATTTTTACTTCTGTTCCCGGCGGAGTGGCTGTTTGGCAGCAGAAATTACAAAACGATGGAAGTTTTCAATTTGTGAAGACTGCAAATTTCTTACTGAGCACCGATTCCGATGGAAATCAAACAGCTTTGTATGTTGCCGTTACGGATATTCCGGCTATCGTTGATGTAGATGACGATGGCGATCTGGATATTTTGAGTTTTAATCTGGTTGGAAGCCGTTTGGAATTTCATCGCAACCTTTCGCAGGAGTTGGTTACAGCTTGTGGTGAACTGATTTTTGAAAAAGCGAGTAGCTGCTGGGGTTATTTTTCGGAGGATGGAAACAACAATACCGTTACGCTTTTCGATACCTGCGATAACAGCGTTAGTCGTGAAACTGCAGATGGCAAACATGCCGGCTCCACTGTTTTGGCATTGGATTTGACAGGTAATGGTTTGAAAGACTTGCTACTGGGAGATATTACTTATAATAATCTTGTCAATTTGATTAATGGCGGGAATCTGCAGGAAGCATCCATGGTGAGTCAGCAAACCAATTTTCCTGCTAATACGGTTCCTGTTGATTTAGCTGTTTTTCCTGCGGTTTATCTCCTGGATGCGGATAAGGATGGGCTGAAGGATTTGTTGATTGCGCCTAATAATCCCAATAACTCGCTTAATACAAACCAGATTTGGTGGTATAAGAATGTAAGTGCAACAGTAGTTCCTGAATTTGTCTTTCAGCAGGATAATTATCTGATTGAAAGTATGATAGATTTAGGTGAGCGATCTTATCCGGTTTTCTTCGATGCTGATTCAGATGGTTTGATGGATATCATCGCAGGTGGTTTTGGTGTTTATCAGAGTACCGGAAATTATGCCAGTCAGCTGCTTTATCTCCGAAATATCGGTTCTTCATCAGCACCTGAATTTGAATGGGTTACTGATGATTTTGCAGGACTTTCAATTTATGAATTTGAAGGTGTTTATCCTGCTTTTGGCGATCTGGATGACGATGGTGATGCCGAAATGCTAATTGGTGATGAGGTTGGTCAGTTGCATCTTTTTGAGAACAGGGCAGAGGCCGGAGCTCCCGCAGATTTCGTGTTGGCCCACCCCAATTATTTTCAGATTGATGTGGGGCAATCAGCTAAACCACAATTGATTGACGTGAATAAAGATGGCTTAACGGACATTATCTCAGGCGAACGGGGTGGTAGTATTTTGTATTTTGAAAACGCCGGAACTGTTCATCAAGCGCATTTTTCGGCTGAACCTACCATTTCCAATTGGGGAAAGTTGAATGTGCTGCCAAACGAATTTACGGGTTTCAGCGCACCATTTCTAACAGTTGACAGTCTTGGCAACAGTTTGTTGTACGTGGGTTCCGAGCAGGGATGGGTGTATGCTTATGATCAGATTGATAACAATCTTCAAGGTGAATTTCGGTTGGTTGATTCATTGAATTTATACGGGATGCATACTACTCTAAGTGGATATGAATTGCCGGAAATGGGAAACAAATATTTTGTAAGTGGATCGTTTACTGGTGGAATTGGTTTTTATCGCAGCGGAACTCCAACTTTTTATGGTGTTGATGAATTTTCCTTTTCAACCTTGAAAATTCAGCCAAATCCTGTAACAAATTTCCTCCGTTTTGAATTGCCTGCTGAACTCACAGAGCCTTTACAGCTTGCAATTTATAATACTTTTGGTCAATTGGTTATGAAACAAAGCATTTTGCCTGAGCAGCTTAATTCGATTGAATTGAATGATTTAGCTTCGGGGCTTTATCTGATCAATTTGAAGAGCAGTCAGATAAGGTCTTCGGGTAAGTTTTTGGTGCAATAAAAGGCAAAAAAAAAACGCAAACTTTTCCAGCTTGCGTTCTTTCAGATAATTTTCAGGTTATTTTTTTATCACAATTTCTTTGGCAATTATTTGAGGTCCATCGTAAATGCTGATCAAATAACTTCCTGGCTGAAGCTTGTGATCAAGCCTCGGGCTGAAGCTTTCCGAATTTACAATGCCTTTAAAGATAACTTGTCCCAGTTTGTTTGTGATGGTCATACTTAGCTGACTTTCAGTTTCCTGAGGAATTTCAATTGTAATCAAATCAGTGAATGGGTTTGGAAATACTTTTATAGTTATCATTTCCTGCTGATCAGCAAGGCCAACATAAAAATCATCCAATTCCACATTCAATGCTGTGATTTCTCCATTGATCAGCTCCACATTACGGATAGTATCAGGGCTGTATCCATTTGCCGAAACAAGCACATCAAAGGTGCCGTTGAGCAAAGTGCCTAATTCAAATCCACCGGCGAAATTTGTCTGGGTTTCCAAATCGGTTTCCAAAACCCTGACTTCAGCATTGAAGATTGGGCTGTTCGTTGAGATATCTTTCACAGAACCAGAAATATAAGCAGCTCGTTGGTATTCGATTTCCAGCACAAAAAGACCTTCTTCGATATCGCTGGCCAAAATCAAACCACTGGGTAAAAATGGATATGCTCCCCAACTTCCGTTAAAACCGTCACCGGAGAGTGGAGAGGTATCAAAATTGGCTACTTCAAAAAGTCGGTCAGGATATTTTGAATCGTGAACAACAATGCCATCGCGATAATACGAAGTGACAAGATAATCATTGAAAACATGCACATTATGCGGAATTACATTATTTCCTTTGCTCGTTTTGATACGATCTACCTCGTACATATTTGATGGATCAACAACATTATATGCCCCGATAAATCCTCCTGTAACTTCATCTGTCGTAAACACATGTGTACCATCATCCGAAACCCATGCATTATGCGTAAATTGTGAAGGCGTTTCTACGGAGCCCATCAAAGTGGGGTTTGAAGGATCCGAAACGTCAATTGGAGTAAGCAAGCCCTGGTACAAAGCACAACCCCAGAGCGTATCGCCTCGCGCCATTCCATCGTGAAAATAATAGGTGTTGTAGCGACCTAACTCAACAGGAATCATGGGGTCCTGGGTGAGATCGCAAATGATAGCACCTCCATTTCCGTTGTCGGAACCAAAAATGTAAAGCTTCCCTGATTCATCAATATACAGATTATGAATGGTTTGGAAAGGATAAGTGTCGCCTGTAAAATTTGTTGTAGAGGTAATCGGCTCTTCCGGAAGCGGGCTCAGGTCAACGATATAAACGCCGCCACCGCTTTCGTTGGAAACATAGGCATAATCGCCCCAGGTTTTAATATCGCGCCAGATTGAATTTGGGCCCGGGCCGAAAAAAACTTCTTCAGGATTGGAAGGATCTTCCAGCGAAACTACCGACAAACCATTGTAAACACCCACCAGAGCGTATTCAATTCCGGTTTCATCAACGTAACCCCAAACATCGCTAAGGTCTTGATTATAAGATTTCTGTCCTACTAATGACATATTCAATTGACCAAAAGTAGTAATGGACAGGAATAAAATTGACAGAAAAAGTATGGGTTTCTTCATAATGATAGTTGAGTTTAATGGTAAGTGAAATAAACAGCATCTAAAACCTTAATGTTCAGCTTAGTGCTAAAATCATGCAATTTATTGGGTTTTTAGTTGATCAAATGCAATAATATTTTTGATTTTTACAAAAAAACCTGCAGCATAGTTGTTTTGATGTTGCAGGTTTTGTTTGTCATAAAATATTGTTATTCAATCCAATCAGCAAGGAAAATATTGGTGTCGCGGGTTCCGTTGTTGTTTCGGTTACTGGAAAAAATGAGTTTTTTGCCATCAAACGAAAACATCGGGAAAGCATCGAAAGTTTTATCGTGTGTGATTTGCGTGAGTCCGCTTCCATCCAGATTGATCAGGAAGATGTTAAACTGGTAACCTCTGTCGGAATGGTGGTTGGAGCTAAACAAAATCTTTTCGCCTGAAGGATGAAAATAAGGAGCCCAGTTGGCTTTACCCAGATCTGTTACCTGAATCAGGTTTGAACCGTCAACATCACACACATAGATTTCCATATTGGTGGGCATTACAAGTCCATCGGCCAAAAGGTTGCTATACTCTTCAATATCTTCAGTTGTTTTTGGTCGCGATGATCTGAAAACCAGTTTACTGCCATCTGGAGAAAAGAAAGCACCGCCATCGTAACCCAAGCCAAAAGTGATTTGTTTTACATTACTTCCGTCAATGTCCATCGTAAAGAGTTCCAAATCACCACTGCGATCGGAAGTAAAAACGATTTTATCTCCGTTAGGCGATACAGTAGCTTCTGCGTCGTAACCTTGCCGGTTGGTTAGTGTGTCAATGATATTGCCGTTGAGATCAGATACGAAAATATTGTAATCTTCATAGATCGGCCATACATATTTGCCGTCTTCACGAGGTGCAGGAACATGCGGACAACTGCCATCGCCCATATGCGTCGAAGCAAAAAGAATCGTGGTGTCGCCAGGCATAAAATAGCTGCAGGTTGTTCTTCCCATGCCAGTGCTGATCATCGTGGGAATTTCTTTATCCATTCTGGCTTCGTTGAGACGGGTGTAAAAAATCTGATCACATTCCAGCGACCAGGCAGGATTATTTGATTGAAAGACAATCATTTCGTCGTCAAAACTAAAATATGCTTCAGCATTATCGCCTCCAAAAGTGAGCTGTTTTACGTTTGTCAGATTCTTTTCTTCAGGATAATGAATTACATTACTTACTGTTGCCTCTGCATGACTATGGCCGCTTTCGTGATCATGATCGTGGCCTTCATGATTATGGCCTGAAGACGAGCCTGAAGGCGAGCCTGAAGGCGAGCCTGAAGGCGAATTGCAAGCACTCAATAAAAAAACAAGGTAAACTGGTATCAGAAATTTCTTCATGTTATTTAGAATGATTTTAATTTGGAGCAAAAATACAAGATAAATCAAGATATTCAGCCTGATTAATTTCTAAAAAATATTAAAACCTGCTTACAATTTCGATTCGATTGCAAGAGCCGTATGCGTTTTATGTTGCCTGGTCAGCGTTTCGGGTGTACCTTCAAAGATCATTTTTCCTCCAAGGATTCCTCCTTCAGGGCCAAGCTCAATGAGCCAGTCGGCTGATTTTATGATATCGGGATGATGTTCGATGACCAAAACACTGTGACCATTTTCAATCAATGCCTGAAAAGCGATCAAAAGTTTATTGATATCATGAAAATGAAGGCCGGTGGTAGGTTCGTCAAATATGAAAAGTGTGGGTTGATCGGTTGCACCTTTCGATAGGAAAAATGCCAGCTTGATACGTTGTGCTTCACCGCCACTGAGTGTGCTGGAAGACTGTCCCAGCTTTAGATAACCTAATCCGACTTCCTGAAGTGGTTTAAGTTTATTTACGATTTTATTGCATTGAACTTTGGCTTTTGTTTCCTGGCCGAAAAACTCAATTGCCTCATTAATAGTCATATCCAGCACATCAGCAATGTTTTTCCCTTCGAAACGGATGTCCAGTACTTCTTCTTTAAACCGCTTGCCTCCACATGACTCGCATACCAGATAAACATCAGCCATAAACTGCATCTCCACTTTAACAGTGCCCTCTCCTTCGCACTGATCGCAGCGGCCACCCGGCACGTTGAAACTGAAAAAGCCAGGTTTGTAAAATCTTGCCTTTGCCAGTTTTTGGTCAGCAAAAAGCTGCCTGATATCATCGTAAGCTTTGATATAGGTAGCCGGATTAGAGCGCGATGAGCGTCCGATAGGGTTTTGGTCAACCATTTCCACACTTCCAATTTTATTCAAGTCGCCTTCCAGCGTGCCAAAACTTCCGGTTTTTTCGGCATAGCCACCTAAATGCTTGCGTAGGGCAGGATAAAGAATACTGCGCACCAAGGATGATTTTCCTGAGCCACTCACTCCGGAAATGACGGTTAGCACATTCAGCGGAAATTTCACATCAATTTGTTTGAGGTTGTTTTGAGAAGCACCTTTAATTTCAATATAGTTGTGCCAGTTTCGTCGAAACGAAGGAACCGGAATTTTCAAAATGCCGCTAAGGTATTTTCCAGTGAGGCTGACCGGATGATGCATAATTTCCTGACTACTGCCCTGAAAGATCAATTCGCCGCCGAGTCTTCCGGCCTCAGGGCCAATATCAATGATCTGGTCTGCGGCCTGCATAATTTCTTCGTCATGCTCCACCACGATGACTGTATTACCAATATCGCGTAGTTTTTTTAATACTTTGATGAGCCTTTTTGTGTCGCGGCTATGCAGACCAATACTGGGCTCGTCCAAGATATAAGTAGAACCAACCAGACTGCTTCCGAGCGAGGTTGCTAAATTGATGCGTTGCGATTCACCTCCCGAAAGGCTATTGGATAAACGATTGAGCGTGAGGTAACTCAATCCTACATCAAGCAAAAATTGAATACGATTGGTAATTTCACTCAATAAGCGTTTGGCAATTTGATGATCTGTTTCATCAAGTTCAATTGCAGTAAAAAAGCTGTAAAGCTGATCCAATGGCATCAGTACCAATTCAGAAATGCTTTTGCCGGCTACTTTTACATAAGATGCGTCTTTTCGCAGTCTTGTACCCTGACATTCAGGACAAATAGTTTTTCCACGGTATCGCGAAAGCATCACCCGATATTGAATCTTATAGGTTTGTTCTTCCAATTCCTGAAAGAAATCATTTAAGCCTTGAAAATACTCATTACCAGTCCAAAGTAATTGTTTCTGTTCAGCAGATAAAGCATAAAAGGGTTTGTGAACCGGAAAATCGAATTTTGGGGCAGTGCGGATGAGCTGGTCTTTCCATTCACCCATTTTTTCGCCTTTCCAGCAAGCTATTGCTCCTTCATAAACAGAAAGTCCTTTGTTGGGAATTACCAGATCTTCATCAATCCCGATGATGCTGCCAAAACCTTCGCAACGCTTGCAGGCTCCATAAGAATTGTTAAAAGTAAACATATTCACGCTTGGTTCTTCAAACTGAATCCCATCCGCTGCAAAGCTGGAAGAAAAAAGCTCGTGACCTTGCTTTTCAGGCGTTTTGAAATCAATCAAACACTGATCTTTCCCTTCGTAAAAAGCTGTTTGCACAGAGTCGGCGATGCGGGCAGACAGATCAGGATCATTGGAATTGATAAGTAATCTGTCAACAACAATAAAGACTTTGTCAGATTTTTTGGGTGCTTCAGATGAAATCGTGTCTTCTATGTTTTTCACCTCACCATTTACCATACAACGACTAAATCCCTGCTGCATCAGAATGCCTAGTTGTTGGTTGATCGTCCGTTTGGGAGGTAAATTCAGGGGTGCCAAAACCAATGCCTGACTTTCGTTTGGTAGTGAGAGCACAAAATTTACCACATCCGAAACCCGATGTCGCTTAACCAATTTGCCCGAAAGTGGTGAATAGGTTTTGCCAATTCGTGCAAACAACAACTTGAGGTATTCGTAAATTTCGGTAGTAGTGCCAACGGTTGATCGCGGATTGCGACTGTTCACTTTTTGTTCGATGGCAATAGCCGGCGAAATGCCATTGATATAATCCACATCGGGTTTGTTCATACGACCCAAAAACTGGCGGGCATAGGAGCTCAGACTTTCCACATAGCGACGTTGACCTTCGGCATATAAGGTGTCGAAGGCCAGCGACGACTTGCCCGAACCTGAAACGCCGGTTATAACAACAAGCTTGTTTTTTGGGATATGCAGACTTATATTTTTGAGATTGTTTACTCTTGCGCCTTGAATATGAATGCTTTGCAGTTGTGTAAGCGACTTAGTCATGCTTTGGGATAAATTTTTGCGAAATTACCAATTAATTAAAGATAAGATCGTAGCTACTTCGATTCGATTTGGTGAAAATAGTTCAGGTTATGTCTGTGAAATTTTTACGAAAAATTAAAAAAAAACTGCTCACTACTTGCATTTTTTAAATCTATCCGTATATTTGCCCTAACAAATTCAACTTTTTGTTGTTTACAAACCTGTAATAATAAAATCTTAGGAGGATCAATATAGCGATAACTTTTACCCTTTAAACTTAAAACTGCAAATAAGGGAGGCTCTATGAATGCATTAGAATGCACTGATAAAGAGCTGGTTGAGAGTTATCGTAAAGGTAATCATACCAGTTTCGAGTTATTGATCAATCGCCACCAGGTTCGGATTTTTTCTTATATCATGATGCTTGTCAAAGATAAGCAGCTTGCGGATGATATTTTTCAGGATACCTTCATCAAGATTATTCGAACCATAAAAAACGGCACTTACAAAGAAGAAGGCAAATTTATTCAGTGGGCGATGCGCATTGCTCATAATCTTGTAATTGACCATTTTCGCAAGTCAAAAAGAATTCCTTATTCTGATGTTCAGAATGATAGTTACGATTTTCTGGAGAATATCGGCCTGGCCGACCCATCAGTTGAGCAACAAATGATTACGGATCAGATACATGAGGACTTGCGTCAGCTCATCACATTTTTGCCAGAGGAACAACGAGAAGTTTTGTACTTGCGTCTTTACTCCGAAATGAGTTTTAAGGATATTGCGGAACTCACCAATGTTAGTATTAACACTGCTTTGGGAAGGATGCGCTATGCCTTGATCAACATAAGGAAGATGATAAATGAGAAAAACCTGGTGCTGACCCAATAAAAAATTGAAGCGGATGTAATAAACGGTTCTGTTGATACGTTCATACTTTAACTTAATAAATTTAGTTACTGCCTATGAACAAATCTTTTACCCTTGACACCTGTTCCAATCCTGCAAATTATCTCGACAAAACTCTCGAAAAGCGACTAAAAGAAGTAATGGAAGAAGAAACATTCAAACCTTCAGCATTTAATCTGAGGTTTTTGTCGGCTTATGCTTCAGCCTTAAGTTGCTGCAAAAGCTATATTACAGGTGAGATGGAACTTTTGATGAACTAGTAATTTTTTCATTGTTTAATTTTGAGTCTTTGCTGCATCAAAGTGGCAAAGACTCTTATTTATTTTAGCGAAAGCATTACATTTGTATCAAACAATTTCCTGTGACCAAAAAAGAAAAGTTTGTCGCCTTAATTGCTCATTTTGAAGAGCATATGCCTATAGCTGAAACTGAGCTATCTTTTGATTCGCCATACCAGTTGCTGGTTGCTGTAATATTGTCAGCACAATGTACGGATAAGCGCGTAAACCTCATTACACCTGCCTTTTTCGATCGGTTTCCTGAAGCTGATACACTTGCAGATGCCAGCCAGGAAGCTGTTTATGAAGTGATTAAATCCTGTTCATATCCTAATAATAAAGCGAAAAACCTGATTGGAATGGCAAAAACCCTTCTCAATGAGTTTAAGGGTGTGGTACCCGATACGGTTGAAGCACTGCAACGGATGCCGGGCGTTGGGCGCAAAACTGCCAATGTAATTGCTTCTGTTGTCTACAACAAACCAGCTATGGCTGTTGACACACATGTATTCAGAGTTTCAGAAAGAATAGGTCTCACAACAGCTGCAAAAAATCCATTTGATGCCGAAAAACAACTGGTTAAATATTTGCCTGATGATATCATTCCCAAAGCTCATCATTGGTTGATACTGCACGGCAGATACGTTTGCAAAGCCCGGACACCCGATTGCGAAAACTGCGGAATATCGCATCTTTGTAATTATTACAGAAACCGACAAAAAGCAAAAACTGCAACAAAAGTCAAAGTTTAGTTGTTGGTTTAGTCATGAGTTAAACTAAATTTGTAACCTTAAATAAAATATTATGCTTCAAAAAGGGGATAAGGCACCAGATTTCACTGCAAAAGACCAGCAGGGTAAGGTGGTTTCGCTAAATGATTTTAAAGGGAAAAAGCTGATACTTTACTTTTACCCAAAAGACGATACCCCCGGATGTACCAAAGAAGCCTGCAATTTGCGCGACAATTATGCAGATTTGCTCAACAAAGGTTTTGCTTTACTGGGCGTAAGTCCGGATAGTGAAGATTCGCACCAGAAATTTGCAAGTAAGTATGAGTTGCCTTTTCCATTGCTTTCCGATCCGGAACTCAAGATTATTAAGGCCTTTGGTGTCTGGGGCGAAAAGAATATGTATGGCAGGAAATACGAAGGACTTTTGCGTACAACTTTCATTATCAACGAAGAAAGTATTATAGAGAAAGTGATCAAGAAGGTAAAAACAGACGATCACGCCAATCAGATTTTTAAATTGTATAACTAAAAAATAAAATAATGACATCAGAAAAAGCCAAAGAAAACGCTGACAAAGTCAGGCTGGAAAAACTTAAAGCTCTGGAAGCAACACTTGGAACTATCGAGAAAAACTATGGAAAAGGTAGTATCATGAGGTTGGGTGACAATGCCATCGAAAGCATTGAAAGTATTTCTACAGGATCAATTGCACTTGATGCTGCTCTTGGAATTGGAGGTTTACCCAAAGGACGTGTGGTTGAGATTTATGGACCAGAAAGTTCTGGTAAAACTACCCTGGCCTTGCATGTGATTGCCGAAGCTCAGAAAGCTGGTGGTATCGCTGCCTTTATTGATGCAGAACATGCTTTTGATCGGTTTTATGCGCAAAAGTTGGGAGTAGATATTCAGGAACTACTGATATCGCAACCTGATCATGGCGAACAAGCACTCGAGATAGCCGAGAATCTGATTCGTTCAGGTGCCATCGATGTCATTGTGATTGACTCCGTTGCAGCTTTAACACCAAAAAGTGAAATTGAAGGCGAGATGGGCGACAGCAAGATGGGCTTGCAGGCACGTTTGATGTCGCAGGCTTTGCGAAAACTTACGGCAACAATCAGCAAAACAGGTGCTATCTGTATCTTTATCAATCAATTGAGAGATAAGATTGGTGTGATGTTTGGCAATCCGGAAACAACTACAGGTGGTAATGCACTTAAATTCTACAGCTCCGTACGGCTTGATATTCGTAAAATCAGCCAGATCAAAGATGGTGAAAACGCTACTGGTAACCGTGTTCGTGTTAAGGTGGTAAAAAACAAAGTCGCCCCACCTTTCCGCAAGGCAGAGTTTGATATCGTGTTTGGCATAGGTATTTCGCGGGTTGGCGAAATTATTGATCTGGGTGTGGACCATAATATCATCAAGAAAAGCGGCTCCTGGTTCAGCTATGGCGAAACACGACTGGGGCAGGGACGCGATGCTGTTAAAAACCTTATCGAGGAAAATCCTGAGCTTTCGGCAGAACTGGAAGAAAAAATCAGGCTCGTACTGAATACGGTTTCTGAATAGTACTTTTTGCCTGTTTATTCTTTAAGTGATTTAATCTCCAGGCATCCTTCTGGTAGTCTGAAATATATTAATACCCATGCTGTATCGATTTGTTATCCTGTTAGTTAGTTTGAGTTTTTTAGTGGTTTCATGTGAGAATACAACTGATTCTGAAAATCAGGCTTCACAAGATAATACTGTAAATCAGCAAGATACTGATCCACTTGTAGCTCTTAATAAGCAAATTGCGAAGGACAGTACCAACGCAGATTTGCTTGTCGAAAGAGCAAAACTCTATTTTAATCAGGATCGCATCGATCGCGCATTACGTGATATCAATCAGGCACTTAGCTACGACAGTAAGCAATTGGAGGCCTATCTCATTTTGTCAGAAATCTATTATGGCATGGGGCAGGCAGAAAATGTAAGAAGGACTTTGATGAAAGCAGTAGAAGTTGCTCCCAACGATCCCAGGCCACAGGTTAAGCTAGCCGAAATAAATCTATTGCAACGCAAACTTGATCTGGCATTGGGATATACAGATAAAGCCCTGGCAATGAAAAATCACAATCCGGATGCGTACTATGTGCGGGGGATGATTTTTCTGGCTCGGCAAGATACCGTGTCAGCACTTAAAAACTTTATGATAGCACGCGATCAGGATGAAAATTTCTTTGAAGCACTGTATCAAATCGGAGTGGTTTATTCAGCACAACATAATCCGCTAGCCATTGATTTTCTGAAGGATGCCATTAAACGATTTCCGAACTCTTTTGTAGCCCGCTATCAACTGGCACTCTATCTTCAGGATCATAATGCTGTGGATGAGGCAATTACACACTATGATACTTTATTAACCATGCAGCCCGAGAATAGCCATATCTATCATAACCTGGGTTTTGTGCATCTGGTCTATTTGCAGGAATACGAGCAGGCTATAAGCTATTTTGATGCGGCCTTGACGATTGATCCCAATTACATAGATGCACTTTATAACAAGGGAAGGACTTTGGAAGAAATGGGGCAATACCTTACAGCACGGGATATTTATGAACAGGTGCTCGACAAACAAACAAATTATCCCTTAGCTGTTGAGGGTTTGAACAGGCTGGACAGGCGTAAATAGTTACTCTTCAAATTCGGGGCGTAAGGATTTCAGGTCGTCAATCAAGTCATTGGTGGCCACCTTTAATTGATCAAATAGGGTTTCCAGCTCAGAATTATCTTTTTCTGCTCCTTTCATTTCCATTGTTTTCGCAAGCTGAAGTGGCTTCTCGGCTACAAAATTTGCAATAACGCCTTTGAGACTATGCGAATCAAATTTAAGTGAATCGAAATCCTGATTTTTGATGGCATTGGAAATCCTTTCCAGTCGATCTGGATGTTCCTGAATGAATATATCAATGATTTCGAGTACGATAGGTTTATCAAAATACTGAAAAGTATCCAGAAATGCTTCTTTATTGATTACTTTCATTGCTACCTTTTGTGAGGTTTTATTAGCTACAAATGTAAGATAATTTTAGATTTCCATTCTATTCACAAACAGATTGCAAACATTACTATTATCGCATAAAGATGGAAAATCTCAAATTAGTTTGATTTAACTTTTCGGAGTGGGCTCACTTATTTATTTTTCAACAAGTCTCTGATTTCAGTAGGCAGTACTTCTTCCTTTGAAGGTGCCGGAGGAGCAGTAGGTTTTGCTTCTTCCTTCTTTTTGGCCGAGTTCATTGCTTTGATGACCATAAAAATTGCAAAGGCTATGATCAGAAAATCGACAACAACCTGAATAAAATTGCCATAATTGACGATTACTGCCGGAATGAGTTCGGAGACAACATTTCCAGCTGCATCCAGCTGTGCCGGAATGCCTTCTTTGATAGTAATTTGCAAATCGCTGAAATTGACACCGCCCACCAAAAGATCAATCGGAGGCATGATTACATCAGCCACAAAGGAAGATACAATCTTCCGAATGCGCCACCGATAACGATACCTACTGCCATGTCGATGACGTTTCCGCGCATTGCAAATGCTTTGAATTCGTTGATAAGTTTTATAGCTTAATACTTGTTAAGTGTTGTTAATGAATAAATTAAGAAAGAAATAAAAATGAGAAGTGATGTTTTTGCTGAAAGACAAGTATTTCCCTCACAAGCTTAAACAATAAAGTAAATGAATTGAAATTCAGTGAAAAAATAATCAGACACCTGGGTAAACTTGATGAGGCAGGCAAAAAATCTGGTCAGTTAGTATCCCAGCAATAAACCAATCTGATAAACCACAAAAGCTGCTATCCAGGCAAGACTTGTTGTATAAAACGAAGTGAATAGCGGCCATTTCCAGGCACCTGACTCTTTTTTGATCGCTGCAAACACAGCCACACAAGGGAAATAGATCAGTACAAAAACCAAAAACGAAAGTGCAACCAAGGGTCGCATTACTTTCTGGCCTGATTTGGTGCCACTCCTATAGGTATCATCCTGTAACTTTGTGATCAGGCTTTCGGATGGTTCAGCTTCGGGGCCGGTTTGATACAGCACTCCCATCGTAGAAATCACAATTTCTTTGGCTGCCATACCAGCCAGCAGACTCACGCCCATTTTCCAGTCGAAACCGAGTGGCTGAATGGTGGGTTCTATAAATTTTCCGATACGTCCGATTACGGAGTTTTCCTGTTTTTTGCTTTGCTGTTCATATTCCAGCTGAAGAATATGGGCATGTTTTTCTTCTTCCAGAAGATATCTGGCTTCATTGCTCTTAATATCAGATAGTTGATTTTCATAATCAGAGACAACCAGGGCAATTTTTTCTTCATAATCCCGATCGATCTGGCGACCCAGCGGAAAATAGCCTAAAGCCCAAATGATGATGGAAGCAACAAGGATAATCGTACCCATTTTATGGATATATTGGCGTCCTTTGAACCAGGTTTGTTTAAAAATTGCCTTGCCGGTTGGCATACGATAGGGAGGAAGCTCCATCACAAAAGGCATTTCGTTAGCCTGAAATAGCACTTTCTTGAATAACCAGGCAAACAAACCGGCAAATAGAATTCCCAGCAAATAGATTCCAAAAAGTATTGTGCCTCTGAAGGAATCAAAAAAAGCACTGATAATCAGGATATAAACCGGATAACGTGCACTACACGACATAAAAGGGATGATCATCATGGTGACCATTCGATCGCTTCGGTTTTCGATAGTACGGGTAGCCATTATTGCAGGAACATTACATCCAAAGCCCATCAAAAGCGGAATAAATGAACGTCCGTGAAGACCTACCTTGTGCATCAATTTGTCAACTATAAAAGCAACTCTGGCCATATATCCTGTCGTCTCGAGTAGCGAAAGGAAGAAAAACAGAATTAAAATATTTGGCAGAAAAGCGATCACACCTCCCACGCCACCAATGATGCCGTCAACAACAAGGTTGCGCAAAAAATTGTCTGGCATAATTTTATACATCAATCCACCAAGCCATTCCATCGAAAGTTCTATCCATTGCATGGGATAATCACCCAAAATAAACGTAGCCTGAAAGATTCCCCACATTACACCAATAAAAACGGGATAACTAAGAAGCTTATGCGTCAGGATGCCATCAATTTTTCTGCTTTTAGTTTTTAAAGTCTGCTTCACAGGTTTAAAAGTTTCCTTGAGTGCACCTTCAATAAAACCGTATTTAGCGTCTGTTATAATTGTTTCAGGATCGTCAGAGAAGGTTGTTGAAATTTTTTCTGTTTCCTTGTTGAGTACTGATAAGATTTCGCTATGATTGATGCATGACTGGATGCGCGTGAGTTCTTCCTGATCACCTTCGAGTAGTTTGATCGAAAGATAACGGGGCGATATAATATTGGTAATATGCTGATTGCCATTAACTTTTAGTAGTTCCTGAAGCTTATGAATGGTGGCTTCAATTTCTTCGCCGTAATTAACATGAATGTGTCGGATATCGGGATCGCGATCTTCGTGCACAGTGATGATGCGTTCGAACAACTCAATGATGCCTGTGCCTTTGGATGCAACGGTTGGTATAATTGGAATCCCGAGCATTTTGCCAAGCATATCATAATCAAATACATCGCCTTTTTGCAGAAATTCGTCATACATATTCAGTGCCAGCACCACCTTGATGTCCATATCGATCAGCTGCGTGGTGAGATACAAATTTCGTTCAAGGTTGGAAGCATCAACCACATTGAGTACCACATCAGGCAATTCATCAAAAATGTGGTTTCTTACGTAAAGTTCTTCCGGTGTATAGCTTGTTATGCTGTATGTACCAGGCAAGTCAACAAGCTTAAAGGTGTATCCATGAAGTTTAAAGATCGCTGACTTAGCATCAATTGTAACGCCGGAGTAGTTGGCAACTCTTTCTTTGGAATTGGAAGCGAAATTAAAAAGTGTTGTCTTGCCCGAATTTGGGTTTCCGACCAATGCAACGGTAATTGTTTTTGCATTGTTGATTGGTCTGAGTTTCAAAGATTGTTCCAGGGCCTGAACGCCATGATAGGCTGAAGTATTAACCATCTTCATGGATTCACCGTTTAGCACCTCGATCAATGCTGCCTCGCTTCTTCTGAGCGAGACTTCATACCCCATGATGTTGTATTCAATTGGGTCGCGCAGCGGAGCATTTTTTATAACGATAACGGGTTTGCCAACCACAAAGCCCATCTCGATGATTCTTTTTCGGAACGCACCTCGACCTTTCACCTTGGTAATGATCCCTTTATCTCCTTCTTTCAGCTCCGCCAGGGTTTTCATATCATGCTATTTTGCCAAAAGGCAAAAAAAAGCAATATACCAAAGTCGCAACATACCTAATAGTAGGTATTCCTTAGTCCAGAAGAAAATCATCGTCCTGATCAGCAGGTTTCTCTTCTGCCACAAGCTCGTGTAAGGCAGGGAGTAAATTTGCCAGTCGGATTCCCCAGTGGGGAACAAAATTAGCTTTACAACTGGCAATGGCATTTTCGCGGGCTGCAAGTTGGGGCTTTTTAAAAAGCATGACAAAATCCTTCAGATCCTGGTAGATATCGGCAAGATGCTCCGCAAAGCTACCTTTGAGTGTTTCGGTGATGTGTGTTCCACTGTGATCGATATACCAAAACTCATCCAATTCGCCGGTTAATTCACGCAGCGCATTGAAAAGTCCTTCATATTGCTCTTCGGTGACAAATCTTTCGTTGGCTTCCGGAAATTCAGGCTCAATGTGGGGCAGGAGTGTGCCGCGCAGATAAAGCAATGGAACCAGTCCCTGCAGCGAATTGAAAAAAGCTTGTTGCCTGAGGTTGGCGGTATCTTCCACGAAATTACAAAATTCACTTGCTACGGCTACCATTTCCAAGATGTTACGCGATAGGGTAGGATCAGATGTGCTCATTTTATTTTTGGTTTATTACAAAGCAAGCCTTAAATTTGCTCAAATGATTGCAAATTTAAGTAATCTGATGAGAACAAAGGAGTTTAAAGCGGAACTTATTCAGCATTTGATTGCTATGCAGGAGGCTGCCATTACACATGCCCGAAAGGCCATGGATGAGGCTCAGGAAGAGGCAAACAACTACGGCACACCCAAGGATCGGTACGATGGTTTTAGAAACCAACAACTCCGAAAAAAAGATATGTATGCCAAGCAATTGAGCCAGGCAATGCGATATTTGGATTTGCTTAAAAAGCCTGAAATCAATAAACCCCAAAAAGAAGTGGGTTTCGGTGCGCTTATTCAAACGGATACTGATTTGTTTTTTATTGCTGTAGGTTTGGGCATACTTCAGTTTAAGCAGGAAGACGTTATTGTAATTTCGATGCTTGTACCCATATATCATGCCATGAAAACCAGAAAAACTGGTGATAGTTTCATCTTTAACAATAAGCAATACAAAATCCTGCAGATCATTTGATTACTGCAGAATTTCTCTTCATGGCATCGGATAGTTCTATCTGAAGATCAATTCATCCGGTTGTTTTGGATCGAAATTAAAGATTTCCCAACCGAGGTTGTCAGAAAGGTCAAGAGACCATGCCGCCGCACCTTCCGGAACATAGGGATAAAACATCAACCGAAGTTGTATTGAGGAAAAAACCAGGTACTTGTTCCGAAGTCTGAGTCCAATACCAAGACCGGTCACCAGGCGCTTGTTGAATAATTCTTCATCTGCTTCTGCAATAAAACCTGTTTCACAAAGCAGATAGGGTGTAAAATTGAAACCAAGCCATTTCCAAGGGGTATAGAGCATAAATTGTAGTTCTGTATTAATTCGCCGCATTCCTCTCAGGGCATCGGTCCGCAGGCCTGTAATTCCATGTCCGTTGTTCAGGTGCAAACTGTCATAGCTGAGGCGGTTAATTCCTCTAACGTAATTGACTCCACTTAAAACCCGGAAAGCATAATCACCAATTGGAGCCAAATTGCTCAAGTAGTACATCGATCCTTTAACAGCCCCCTGGTGAAGCTTTTGCGCATGAATATAGCTCCCAAATCCAGCTGAAACAACCCAATAATCTGGCTTTTTACCCAACGAACTCCATAGGAATTCTGCTCCAAAGTATGGCATTTTGTTGAACTCATTCCAGCTATAGCCACCTGTCAAACCGATTCTGAACCCAACCGGAAGAGCCTGAGGATGGTTTTGAGCAAAGAGTTTGTCGCTTTCAACAAAATTCTGATTAACCCAGTTTACCGAGGCCATCAATCGCGTATAATTACTCAATACATAATTAGAATCTGCGCTTACAAAGGGTCTTTTCTGAAAATAGGTGTTGTAAATTCCTATGGCGGGTACGAGGTAATGAGGCCGTTTATCTTCATGATGTTTATTTAGTTCAAACTGATATCCAAGCCATCCATTTCCCTGAAAATACCTTGTCTCGAGAATGGCATCAGCTTGCGCAGTATAATAGTTGGGGAGGTTTTCCTGCTTGCGTACCAATTCAAGGCCTCCAGCCAGTTTGTAGGCACCTGGCAGAAAAGGCCTTTCGAGCGTTAAGGTGTAGTATTCTTGCTTTAAGGAACGCTGATAGCGGAGGCTGTTTTGAATGAATTTTTTATCCAGGTTATTTAGCTTAAAATAAATATCTGACATATAAAAATCGGGTTTTTCATTCGTCAGACTGAATCCAACCTCATTGCCATAGCCTAAAAAATTTGAGTTCCATATTTTTAAGCTTTGTTTGTTGGCGGAATATATAACCGGAAAAATACCGTAAGGTATTTTATCCTGAACGACCAGAATCAGACGGATGGAATCGTTGGTGACCGATTCGGGATAAAAACGTGCATTTTCGATAAAGGGCAGATCGCGAATGTGTTTTTCGTTGTCGGCTATTAGCCAGGGTATCAGACTGTCGCCTGTTTTGATATACAGGTTTTTCTGGATAACAGAGGTTTTGGTATAGATATGTAGTTTTTTAATAATTTGTTCGATTCGGCTGCTGTCATTTTCTGATACATAGGGTAAAATGGAACTGCCCGGAGGAGGTTGTCTTATGCTGATGCGACTGATAAATAAACCTTTGAAAGGCAGCCATTTTGTTGTATTGTCGGTTAATTCTTTTTGCTCCGTATCTTCCTGGTCCTTGAAGGTGATATCTATGAGTTCTTTTAATAACCTGTTCTTATTGCCTTTTTGTTCTAATCTCTTGAAAAGGACAGAGTCGGGCTCCTTAAGATCATTTTTTTGATTTGTGTCGGAAGTTGTTTTTGGTTGTTTTCGAGTTTGTTGCGCTGTTAAACTCGCCGGTTGTAAAAAAAACAAAATTATCAGGACAGAGAAATATAGCAGACCTCGAATCAAATAGGAGTTGTTTATCATTTTTAGATGTGCTTATTGAACCTGCCAATCCGATTTTTCCAACACGAAAATGTTTTCGACCGGTTGCTTAAAAATATGCGCAATCTTCAGGGCGAGAATCGTTGAAAGATTGAATTTCCCGGCCTCGATCGCATTGATTGTTTGTCTGCTTACTTGCACCATTTCAGCAAGTTGAGCCTGTGTGAGATTTTTTTTTGCCCGTTCAACTTTTATGCTATTCTTCATCCCTGATAAGCTTTTTCGATTGAATCAATATCCAGTTAAAACGTATAACAAAAAACAAAATGAGCGTGAACATATTAAAAACCAATACCCATAAAAAGCTCATGTCGTGAACAAAAATAAGAGCTATTATCAGAATGGCATAGTTAATATAGGTTGCCCAAACAAGCGAATCGAGTCTGATTTTGCTAATAAATTCATCTTCAGTTTTTTCCTTTGAGAATGCAACCAATAATCCGCCCACAATAATTAGTAAACTGATTAACTCGTCAAAAATATTGTTTTCAACAAGTGCAAAATAACTTGATTCACCAAAAATTTGCTCATCTGCAAAAGTAAACACTATCAGATTCAATAAATTGGGATCATCGTCCACAAACAGATAGATTATCCCCAATACAATTCCAGTGACTAATACTCCCCAACCAATTTTCTTAAAACTATTTGGGAAAAGAAAGTTTTGCTTTATCATCATAAATTAATTGACGCAAAAGTAATGTGTAGTTTCCTTAAAGTCAATTAAACTTTACAATTCTTTGTAACAAAATTTCAAGGGATTTAGTCTGTAGATTGTATTTTGTAAAGGGATTTATTGAAAATTACGCTATTTGCTCTGGATGGAGCACAACTGTCGGCTCATATGAAATCCTGCAGCCTGCGACTCAAAAGCTTTATACATTTCATAAGGTTTTTGAAGCAGGGGATAATCCCAACAGCCCAAACTGTGAAAAAGGTTGCCACCAAAACCACTCTTAAATTTGTAAAGTCCGTACATGGGATGTGTTGGGTCAGGTGTAGGGGAAGTACCAAACATATCATATTCAGTGCAGTTCTTTGCTTTTGCCAGTTGAATGGCCTCCCACTGCAAGGCGTAAGTTGCCATCACATTCCGATGTTTTGCCGCTGAGGCACCATACAGATAAGAATTTCTTTTGTCGGATATAATCAAAAACATGGCAGCCAGAGGTTCGCTATTCCATTCTGAGGTTTCAGGTTTTCGGAAAGTGCTTCCAGAAACATGCCTTGTTTTTCTTCTTCCGGTTCCAGCTCGGGGCCATAAGGTGCATAAGCAATACAAAAGTTATTATTTACCGGCTGCACAATTACGAGTAGGTCAGATTGTATCGTACGCCGGTTATTGACCTGATCAAAAAGCCTGTCAGTTTGCGATTTAAAATCTATTGCCAGAGTTTTAAGACCAGATTTTTGTTACAACTTCGACCAATAAGCGGTTTGCTGAACAATAGGGGAAGGGTATAATTATTCAACGTCTTTTTGCCAGATATCGGTAATCACGAGGATCAAAAAATTTATAACTTATTTGTCTGAAAGAATTTGCGAATTTAAAAATAAAGTGCTGGAAAACAAAAAGTTAAATCTCAATTAATGAAAAAATCATGCTGCAGCAGTAAGCCGTGGCATGATCTTAAACAATAGTAAACAAGGTGTTAACCAATATTTAAAGAGGCTTTGAAAGCTTCAATTTTTTGGTCTAAAAGATTATTTATTTTCTCGTAATCTGCAATCGAATTTAATTTAGCTTTTGCACCAAAATAAAACTTTATTTTAGGTTCAGTGCCCGAAGGTCGTACACTAATTTTGGAACCGTCCGAAGTGATAAACTGCAGCACATCCGACTTGGGCAGATCAATTTTACTGATCTTACCGTTATCGAGATTATGTGTTTCGCTAAGTTTATAATCTCTTATTTCAACCAGCTTTTCATCACCAATCTTAACCGGAGGATTATTCCTAAAGCTGTCCATCATTGCCTTGATAGCCTCGGCACCTTCTTTCCCTTTTTTTGTTACAGAGAGCAGACTTTCTTTGTAGAAACCAAATTCCACATAAAGCTCTTTGAGCAATTGTAGCATGGTTTTGCCCTGATCGGCTGCCCAGGCTGCTGTTTCGGCCAGCATCACACACGAGCTTACAGCATCTTTATCACGTACAAAATCTCCAACCAGATAGCCATAGCTTTCTTCGCCACCGCCGATGAACTGCTTTTTACCTTCGAGCGATTTGATTATTGCAGCGATATATTTAAATCCGGTTAATACGTCATAACGTTCCACGCCAAATTTATCCGCTATATCGAACAACAGTTCTGAGGTAACGATTGTCTTTACAATATATTCATTACCAGTAAGTTTTCTGTTTTCATTCCATTTATTGAGTAAATAATATATCAACAGGCTTGCGGCCTGGTTGCCATTTAAAAGGATGAACTCATTGTCTTCGTTGCGAATGGCCAAACCCACCCGATCAGCATCCGGATCGGTAGCCATCACCAGATCGGCATCAACTTCTTTGGCTTTGGCAATGGCCATTTCAAGCGCAGCCGGCTCTTCAGGATTTGGAGAGTGTACTGTTGGGAAATTGCCATCCACTACATCCTGCTCAGGTACATTATACACAGTTTTAAAACCAACTGCTTTTAGAGCTTCCGGAACAAGTTTAACGCCGGTTCCATGAATTGGTGTATAAACGATTTTCATATTTTCCTGACGTTGAATAATATCAGGCGACAGGCTTAACGATTTTATTCTGTCGATATATTTCTTGTCAAAATCCTCATTCAGGTAAGTTATCAGCGATTCGTTGGCATCAAATTTTATTTCCGAGAGGTCTTCAATTTGTTCCACTTCAGCTATTACGTTTTTATCGTGCGGCGCAATCAGCTGGCCTCCATCTTCCCAATAAGCTTTGTAGCCATTGTATTCTTTCGGGTTGTGCGAAGCTGTGATTACCACACCACTTTTGCATTGAAGTTCGCGAATAGCAAACGAGAGCTCAGGCGTTGGCCTTAATCCATTAAAAAGGTAAACCTGGATATTGTTGGCCGACATGATCTCTGCTGTGATACGAGCAAAATAATCACTGTTGTTGCGACAGTCGTGAGCCACAGCCATCGAAAGCTTCTGACCAGGGAACATCTTTTTCATATAATTGGCCAGTCCTTGTGTGGCTTTGGCAACGGTATATTTATTCATGCGATTTGTTCCTGCACCCATGATGCCTCTCAAACCGCCGGTTCCAAATTCCAGTTTCTTATAGAAGCTTTCTGTCAGCTCTTTTGGGTCCTTATCGATCATCTGTTGCACTGCTTTGATCGTTTCTGAATCGTAAGGTGGTTGCAACCATTTTTTGGCTTCAGCCATAACCTGAGGGTCAATGGTAGTCATAATGTTCGTTTTAAAGGGTTTTGAATTTTTATTAAACCGTCAACAAGTTGTGTTTTGTTTATTTCGATGATTAATCCAATAGGTAAATCATTCATGCGCAGCAGACTAAGCATTTCCTGAGCAGCTTCCTCTCCTGATTGTATCAGGTTAAGCGGAAGTATGTCCTCAACAAAAAAATGAGCGGTAAGCTTGTGGTCTAATTTAACGTTTTTGTAAACAACAGGAAAAGCCTGATCTAGCCTGAATCGTAGTCCATTGAGTCTCATTTCATGGGCCAGGCATGATTTAAAAAGCGCAACAGAAATGCCTGTTCCGCATTGCTCATGTACTTCTCGTGCTGCTTCATAAACTTGCATAACAAGGCGATTAATCCTGCTTTTGTCCATTCATTTCCTCCAGACATTTTTTTAAGCTGTCGCGCCAGTAAGGAACAGTAATATTAAAGGTTGATTTGATCTTGGCTTTGTTCATCACACTATAAAAAGGACGAACGGTCTTTACAGGATAATCTTTTGATTCGATGGGAATTACCTTACAATCAAGTTTTTCTAACTCCATGATTGCCATAGCGAAATCGTACCAACTGATGGCTCCTTCATTACTATAATGATAAATCTGATTAACTGAATTTTCATCTTGGTTTTCGACCATCAACAAAATAGTTGCTGCCAGATCAAAGGCATAGGTTGGTGTTCCAACCTGATCGGCTACCACATTAATTGACTCTTTTTCTTTTCCAAGCCTGATCATGGTTTTTACGAAATTATTTCCGGTTATGCTATAAAGCCACGAAGTTCGGATAATCATATAATTTGCCCCGCTCAACATGATGTTTCTTTCTCCGTCAGCCTTACCTTGTGCATAGGCCGAAGCAGGCGACACAGGATGATCTTCGGTGTAGGGCATATAATGTCTGCCACTGAAAACGTAATCTGTTGAGATGTGCATTAACAGAGCATTCGCGCTTTTACAGGCTTCGGCCAGAAAAGCAGGTGCCTGAGCGTTGAGCAGCTGGGCTTTCTCAGGTTCATCTTCGGCTTTGTCCACTGCAGTGTAGGCAGCACAATTAACGCAAACCTCAATGTTTTCGGCATTGAGATAGTGCTTTAGTTGGGTTGGATTGGTGATATCCAGTTCGTCCACATCGGTAAAATACCAAACATGTTTGCGATCAGTTTGTGCAATTTTCTGAAATTCCTTTCCTAATTGGCCGTTGCTGCCTGTTATCAAAATGTTCATTTCACGATGGTTTTGAAAAATGCGATTGTTTTGTCGAGACCTTCATCCAGAGGTACTTTTGGTTCCCAGTCGAGCACATTTTTTGCCAGGCTGATATCCGGGCGTCTTTGCATGGGGTCATCGGCTGGCAAAGGGAAATGAACTATTTTGGATTTGCTGTTGGTTTTCTGAATAATCAGTTGAGCCAGCTCGAGCATGGTAAACTCACCCGGATTGCCTATGTTTACAGGGCCTGTAAAATCGTCCGGTGTGGCCATCAACCGAATCATGCCTTCGACCAGATCATCAACATATTGGAAACTACGGGTTTGCATTCCGTTGCCATAAATAGTGATGTCTTTACCTTGCAATGCCTGCACAATAAAGTTCGAAACAACACGACCATCGTGTGGATGCATACGCGGGCCATAAGTATTAAAAATACGTACGATTTTGATACGCACATTATTTTGCTGATGATAATTCACAAATAGTGTTTCGGCACAGCGTTTACCTTCGTCATAGCAGGCTCTTGGCCCGATGGGATTAACGTGTCCCCAATAGGTTTCTTTTTGGGGATGCTGTTCCGGATCGCCATAAACCTCTGAGGTAGAGGCCTGCAACACCTTTGCTTTGATACGTTTGGCCAGGCCAAGCATATTAATGGCTCCCATCACCGAAGTTTTTACTGTTTTGATGGGATTATACTGGTAGTGTACGGGTGAAGCCGGACAGGCCAGGTTGTAAATTTCGTCCACCTCAACAAAAAATGGTGTAGTTACATCGTGACGTACCAGCTCAAAATAGGGGTGATCCATCAAATGAACCACATTACTTTTTTGTCCGGTAAAATAATTATCAAGACAGATTACCTCATTGCCTTCGTTGAGCAGTCTTTCGCAGAGATGTGAACCAAGAAAGCCTGCACCACCAGTTACTAATATGCTTTTCATGGGGGGATTTTTAATTATGGAAATGTCTGATATTTGAATTGTATGCGGATTAGATAAAGGTTTTTATCCCTATTCCAAAATAATCAAAGCCTTCGGCCAGCATTTCTTTGGCATCGTAAATGTTACGTCCATCGAAAATAGCGGCTTTCTTAAGGAGTTTTTTCATCACCCTGAAGTTAGGGAATTTAAATTCGGACCATTCCGTTACGATTATCAGGGCATCGGCATCAATCAGAGCATCATACTGATCTTTTGCAAATTCGATTTTATCATTAAAGATGCGTTCTCCCTCTTCCATAGCAACCGGATCGTAGGCTTTTACTTTTGCGCCGGCTTCGAGCAGCCTGGCAATAATTACACGCGATGGTGCCTCGCGCATATCGTCAGTGTTAGGTTTGAACGAAAGTCCCCAAACGGCTATCGTCTTGTCTTTTAAATCATGACCATAATAGGTGTTGAGTTTGTTGAACATAATTGATTTCTGATCGTCGTTTACATCCTCAACAGCCTGAAGCACACGTAAATTATAGTTATAGTTTCTGGCAGTTTTGATAAGTGCTTTTACGTCTTTGGGGAAGCAGGAGCCACCATAACCTGTTCCGGGATAAATAAAATACTTACCAATACGTCTATCAGATCCAATACCTTTGCGAACCATATTTACGTCAGCACCAACAATTTCGCAGAGGTTGGCGATGTCGTTCATAAAGCTTATTTTGGTTGCCAGCATGGCATTAGCAGCATATTTAGTCATTTCGGCAGAAACGATATCCATAAAAATCACCGGATGACCGTTCATGGTGAATGGTTTGTAAAGTTTTTTCATGAGTTCTTCTGCACGTTCTGAATCCACACCCACAACGATGCGATCAGGTTTCAGAAAGTCGTCAACAGCAGCACCTTCTTTCAGGAACTCCGGGTTTGAGGCTACATCAAAAGGAATGTTTACTCCTCTTTTATTAAGTTCGTCCTGAACGGCAATTCTTACTTTTTCGGCAGTGCCAACGGGAACTGTACTTTTTGTAACGATCAGAACATAATCCTGGATATTTCGGCCAACTTCGCGGGCTACTTCGATCACGTACTTCAGATCGGCACTGCCATCTTCATCCGGAGGAGTGCCAACAGCACTAAAAATTACCTGACACCCGGGCAGGGTTGAAGCCAGGTCGGTAGTAAAAAAGAGACGTTTCTTTTCCACATTTCGGGCTACCATTTCTTCGAGGCCGGGCTCGTAAATTGGGATAATGCCATTGTTGAGGTTTTCTACTTTTTTCTTGTCGATATCAACGCAATGTACATCAATGCCCACTTCGGCAAAACATGTTCCGGTAACCAATCCTACATAACCGGTTCCAACGATGGAGATTTTCATGAGATAAGTTGTTTGTTAGGGATTATATTTTGGAGCAAAGTAAAGCGAATTTCCACTGTGATGCAAGGATTATATTGACAAATCAGCGGAGTATTTTAGCGTTTAACCCAGATTATAGGTTATCCCAATTCCCAGAGATTCTTTAAATTGAAGTCTGGGGCCTTCACCTACCTGCACCTTCTCGCCATCGACCATATCATAAACAGGGAGTTTTACATTGTGATCGTATTTCAATTGCATAAATAACACTGTCTGAACACGTTTGTTAATAGTGAAATTTATCGTTGTTTCCCAATCCACATCAATGTTCCATCGGTTGCTGAGGTTGTCGTCGAGGTAGTTGTTATAAAGGTTTAAGGTTGATGATAATTCGATATTCTTTGATACTTCTTTTGCAAAATTGGCCAGCACATTAAAACCAAATTCACCAAAGAGATTTTTACCAGGCACGATCACCAGTCCGTTAGTGTCAAGAATGGCCGGCCTAACGCCAAAAGCACCTTTATCGGCTAATTCCTGGTTCAATACGAAAGTGAATTTGCCGGAGGCCGGACTGAGGAAGAGCTCGAAAACTTCTGATTTTTTATAGCGGTAGCCAATGGAAGCATTCACAACGCCGGGCGCGAAAAACGTGGAGATGAGTGTGCTGTCATTGGGGTATTTATATCCGTTTGCAAATTGTGTTTTAAGTGAAAGCACCGAAGAGAAAGCCCAGTTTTTGTCTGAATTTATCGTTGCAGAGGTAGTTAAGTCGATGCGATCTTCTGTTTTTTCGATGCGTTTACCGCCATACCCAACAATGCCAAAAGCCAGTTTAGAAACCGACTCAAACTGAAAATCGTTTTTGTTATATACGATTTTTGTGTTGGTGCTAATTTTTCCCGATGCTGAGCTCTCGCCACCCGAAGCCCAGTTTGTAAGTGATAGCTGGTTAAATGTGAGGTCAGATTTTCCGGTGAAAGTCCAGTATCGGACAGTATCGGGTTTTGCGGTTTCATTGGTATCGGGCTGAGCAAATAGTATTACGGGTAAAAATACCCAAATGGGAAGCAAGAAACGGATCATGATGTTCAGGTTTTCTTTATTCACTGAGGAATGGCAAATTTATTATTTTTGGATGTATTACGAGGTTGACAAAAATCAAAAACTCTTTCACGACAGTAAAGGTGGTTTCAGCAATGAATCGTTTCATGTTTTTAGTTTTCATTTTTGGATTCTCCTTTTCAACAAAGGCTTTTATGCTTAATGATTACCTTTTTAGTCAATAGTAGAACGAACCAAAAGCAAGTTTTGTATTGATAGCCGAAAAAAAAATCAGATTCAATTAGTCAACCTGAACTAATTGTCAATTTCAATTTGAAGGATTAGCGTTTTCAACATGAGAAAACTGACTCAAACCTAAAATTCGGTTGATCCAAAGTTGTTTTTAATGATCAGGAATTTTTTTTCTTTAGAATTTTAAAAATGATCGTATTGCACCATCTTATTTCTTCTGATTTTTTAGCTCCCGATTTTTACAAGGCACTACCAGCTTCGATTGTATGGTTTGATGCTTGAATAGTTTACTTACTTTATTTGAATAAGTTGGCTTCCAAAATTTTGCGTTTTAATCAGGTAAACACCTTGTGACAATGCACTCACGTCTAAATAGTCAACGGGTGCACTGCTATGCAGGAGTTTGCCGTTCAGATCGTAAAGATAGAACTTGTCGCGTATGTTAAAGTAAATCTTTTTTCCAACCACAGGATTTGGATAAACCAGATTGCCATAATTCCATTCAAAATCAGTTAAAACGCTATGGTTATTTGATTCGCCTGGTGTTGCCTGCACAAAAAAGATCCAGTTTGAGGCGCCATCTGTTTCACGCCCAGAGCTCACATCTGTAGTTTGTGCGTTAAAGGTAATTTCATCAACCACTTCTTCAAGTCCATTAAATATACCTATAGCTTCTCCTTCTTTGCTCAATTTGAAGTTTGTGTGTCTCTCGCCCAGATTTTCCTCGTCATCGGCCCAGAAAAGTATAAAGGCTCCCGGCTCCAGAAAAATCTCCGGCATTTGCCATTTGTCGGGATTATCCAGCTTATCGGTAAGATAATAATCGGCCAGAAAGATGGCTTCAGTGTCTCCGTTATAAAGCTCTACCCAGTCGCTGTAATTACCATATTCATCTGCGATATAGTTGTCGTTATCGGCCATAAACTCATTGATATACAGCAATGGCAGTTCGCCCGAAAGTGGCCTTACATGGATATAGTCGCAGGGCTTAACAGTGATTTGGTTGGTTGTGTCAACGGCTACAATTTGATAAAGAATACTGGTTTCCGGAAAGATGTTTTCCAGAATTGTACCATAATACTTGTCTCCGGCTTCGCCATCTCCATGTAATCCATCATCAAACATTGTAGCATTATCGCTGATATCTTCGTCGATAACTAACTGTGCATCAATATTAAACGGAAATTGCGCATCAGCCCAGGCACCAACAAAAAGGCGATTATCATCTAACCGATTGTGGCTGATATGATTGATCAAAGGAGTTGCCTGGGTGTTTTCCAACTGATTTTGCATAGTACTGAATCGATTTGTGAGGAACCCGAATATGCTTGTTTTTACGTGAGCACCAATCACTTCGGTTAATGAGTGCTCAAAATCATCGAAGGAATATCCGTAGTCGAGGGGATAATAGGGATCGTTTACAACAAAAGGAGCGATCAGAGCTTGCCTGTTCTGCATGGATTGAAATAATGAATCCAGATCAATCTGATTTATAAGTTGCTGACTTATCCATGTATATTGCCTGCGCAAAATATCATCTTCCATAATCCGTGTATATAGCGGACGTTTTTCGTTGCCGTCCATTTCCCATTGATAAGGGTTGCGGTTGGTCCAATCGATGTTGAACCAATCTATCCCAAAAGTATTATCTACATCATAGATCAGGTATTCGAAGCGATCAGAAAACTCATTGTGATAAAGATAATAGTTGTTTTTGTTATAGATATAGCCATCCCAGTTTCCGCAAAGTACATCAGCGGCAATTACTTTTAGATAGTCAGTTGTATTGAAAACCTGATCTATTTCGCAGTTAAAAGTGGTATCATCACTAGTGTTTAATTTGGAAATAAAATTTGCCAGATCGCTGTAATTATCAGCTTCTTCGTTTCGTTTGAGCTCGTAAACCCGACGGCCATTTTCTTCGAGTTTGTATAAATCAGGATCGCTGCCCAGATAATCCAGATCGGCCGGATAAAGGCATTTATACATATTGCCATCTTTGTTCCTAAAACGTAAATCCACAAATTCTTCGTCAATATGTTCCACATTGATGTAGAGTCCGTAATAATTACCGTTGATATATACTTGTACATGATTTGCCCTTGGTGCAGGAATACCCCATTTTCGCAATAAGTCCCACATCAATTTGGCACGCATTATCGAAGGGTCGTTATGTTCCCCATTCAGGTTGAGCTTTTCGATGCCGTGGTAATTGCCACCATCTGTCCAGGTATTGAATGATACTTTAAAGGATTTCTTTTGACTAAAACGCGAGGTGTTTCCCCTCAATCTGAATCCAATGGGATTAATACTATCGCGCACATTTCCGTCATCAAAGACAAATGAAGCGCGAAACTCTATGTCGCTCTGCACATTTTCATAAATCCAGTTTAAAGTATCCGGATGAATGGCGATGTCGATCCGTGGCACAAGTGTATCACAATAAACAACGCCTTTTTCGGGATTAACAGATTGAGATATTGAATGATAAGATGTAAACAGAATTATCAGAAAAGGAACTAGAACTTTCATGGGTTTAACTTTTTGTAAAAATAAGCAATAAAAGAAAACCCGTTTCAATGGCTTGCAAAAAGTTCATTTACAAGGGGTATATTCCTTTGTCAAGCTACTGTTATTTCAACTTAATGAAACCTTAACATTTATGTAAAGCTTCATTAATTAGCCGGATGATCTGAATAGATCACTTTTGCAGAAAAATTTTATCACTTAAACCTAAAAAAATGAAAAAACTCCTGATGTATGTATTGATTGCTTCAATGGCAATCATTTCATCCTGTAAAAAAGATGATGATTCTGATGTGAAACAGGCTCCAAAAGTTATTGCTCCTGATGCAACCGAAGCATTAACCGGAACTACTGTTGATTTATCGTTTACTTATAATGCTGAAGATGGATTTGCATCTTCCAATGTTACTGCCACCAATGGTGAGGCTGTCGTAAAAACTGATGGTACGGTAGGTGCCACTTCTGGAACTGTGGTGGTGAGTTTTACTGCAGGCAACACAACCGGAGCCGGATCTGTAACCTTAAGCATTGCTGATAAAAGTAATCGTTCGGATGATGCAACTGCAGTTGTAAATGTTGTTGCCGAGCAAACAGTTTTCCGTGTCAACAGCAATATTACCGAAAACACAAGCTGGGAATCAGGAAAAATATATATCCTCGAAACCCGTATTGCCGTTGAAGCTGGTGCTACACTAACAATTCAGCCAGGTGTCATAGTTAAGGGCGAAGCAGGTACCGGTGCTAATGCCACTGCACTTTTGGTAGCTCGTGGTGCTAAACTGATGGCAGAAGGTACAGCAGATGCCCCTATTATCTTCACTACAGTGGCCGATGAAATTATTCCCGGACAGATCGCCAGTCCCAACCTCGATCCTGATTTGAATGGCTTGTGGGGTGGTGTGATTATTCTTGGGAATGCCCGTATTTCTGCTTCTAACGAAAGCGGTGATGTAAGTCAGGTTCAGATTGAAGGTATTCCTACTTCAGATCCTAATGGTCTTTATGGTGGTAATAATGATGCAGATAATTCTGGCGTGATCAAATATATCTCTATCCGTCATGGTGGTACGAACATTGGTGCTGGAAACGAAATCAATGGTTTAACGCTTGGCGGGGTCGGTTCAGGTACAGTTATTGAAAATGTAGAAATAGTGGCCAACCAGGACGATGGAATCGAATGGTTTGGCGGTACTGTAAGCGTTTCAAATGTTGTGGTTTGGAATACCGGTGATGACGCCATCGATACTGACCAATCGTGGGCTGGTACGCTTGATAATTTTGTGATCATCGCTCCCGGAGATCATAATTTTGAGTTGGATGGCCCTGAAGGTTCTTATGAAGCCGGACATACCATTCAAAATGGAATTGTCATTGCCAGTGATCCTGAATTAGACCGCTATTCGGCTGATTTGATTAATGTGGATGCCAATTCAATAGTTACCCTCAGAAATATTTACTTCACTGCCATTGTAGAAGGACAAAAAATAAACAGGGTTAATGCAACTGGTGTTATTTTCGATAATATCATGCTCAATGTTCCAGCGGCCAATTTAGTTGACTATGTGGCTGGCGATGTTGTTCCTGCCGGCATTGTTGCTGGCGGTGCTGCAACAACTAATGTATCAGTTTTAGGTTGGACATGGGCTTCAAATGCTGGTGCTTTGGCTGGCTTATAATTAATTGACCCGATTGAAAGTATTTTCAAAAACTTGTGCTTGAATATCGAACAGATCCATTGCTAATCAGTGGATCTGTTCTTTGGTTTTCAATAATTACAAAAAGATTCATTTCCATG
Source organism: Bacteroidales bacterium UBA6229 (assembly GCA_002440975.1). Taxonomy (GTDB): domain Bacteria; phylum Bacteroidota; class Bacteroidia; order Bacteroidales; family F082; genus UBA5536. Next base: position 21,565 of record DJWN01000127.1, on the reverse strand, counting down.
AAGCGTATTTTTCTGATAATCAGCTTTATAATTTCAGTTGTGAGTTTGCAGGCTCAAAACGGAAAAATCAGGGGGACCATTTATGAGGACCTTAGCGGTGAAACATTGGTTGGTGTTACTGTACTTCTTGTTGGAACAACAACCGGAACTATGTCCGATCTTGATGGACAATTTACTCTTGAAGTTGCTCCCGGGAAATATACGCTGCAGTTGTCCTATATTTCATATCAGACCATAGTGTTGGAAAATGTTGTAGTTGACGCCAATAAGGTCACTGTGCTTGATAATCTGATCATGAAAGAGAGCAGCCAGGAGTTAGCTGAGGTTGTTGTTTCTGCCGAGGCAATCCGCACGACAGAAGCGGCTTTGCTTACCGTAAAGAAAAAATCGGCCTCCATGCTTGATGGTATCTCATCAGCCAAAATAAGACTTACCGGAGATGGTAATGCCGTGGAAGCGGCCAAGCGTATTACAGGGGTTTCCATTGAAGATGGTAAATATGTTTATGTGAGAGGTTTAGGTGATCGCTATTCAAAAACTACACTCAACAATGTAGATATTCCCGGGCTCGATCCTGACCGCAATTCTTTGCAAATGGATATTTTCCCCACCAATCTGATAAGCAATATCATGGTTGTGAAGAACTTTACTGCCGAGCTTCCGGCTGATTTCACCGGAGGACTTGTCAATATTGAGACCAAAGATTTTCCCGAAGCCAAAACAATATCGGTATCAGCTGATATGGGTTTTAATCCTGATATGCATTTCAATCCTGATTACTTATCCTATAAAGGTGGCAAAACCGACTTTTTAGGTTTTGATGACGGCACACGTGCATTGCCTGACGGAGCCAGAGGAAAAACTATTCCCACACCATATAACGGTGCCTCAGAGCAGGAGGTGGTCGATTTTGTCAGAAGTTTTAATCCAACGCTTGGTGCTACAAAACAAAGAAGCTTTGCAGATTATGGCCTTAGCTTGTCCATTGGAAATCAGATTGATATAATGTCTAAACAAGGAAAATCGCGTAAGTTAGGTTATATTTTTTCGTTGACATACAAATCAGAGCAGAAATTTTATGATAATAATGTTTACGGTGAATATCAGCGATTTATTGATCCTGAAAAATATGAAATGCGTTATGCCACCATTCAAAAAGGTGCCTTGTCCGAACATAGTGTTCTGATTGGCGGATTAGCCGGGATAGCCTATAAATCTCAGTATTCAAAGTTTAAGTTAACAGTAATGCGCCTGCAAAACGGGGTAAGTAGTGCCGGCCATTTTCTTATTGATAACGATGGTGAGGCCGTTGGTCAGTCTGGTTATATTGCCGGACTGGATAACCTGGTTTATAACCAGCGCGAACTGACAAATCTTTTATTGAGTGGAACTCATCTTTTAAGTAACTCCGGTTGGGAAATCGACTGGCGGATATCACCAACAAAGTCAGGTTCGGATGATCCGGATATCAGAAAAACAGCATTTACTTACAGGGAGCGCGACACCTTATTTATGGCAGGTGCTGGTGGCAATCCTTCACGTATCTGGCGTTATCTGGATGAGGTGAACAATACCGCTAAAATTGATGTCTCAAAAAATCTGGTGATTCGAAAAAGCCCTGCAAAGCTTAAATTTGGAGGAAGTCATAATTACAAGATAAGAGATTATGAAATCCTGTTTTATGATATTCAGTTTTCGTCCGGACAAAGCTGGGAAAGCTCTGATGTTAACGATGTGCTGAACGATCAAAATTTATATCCCAACCGGCCTAATGGTATTTATTATCAAACCGGAAATAATGATCCAAACTCAAATGAATATAGTTCGAATGTGAATAACTTGACTGCTTACATATCGTTTGAATTTCAGCCTGTTAACAGATTAAAATCCATATTGGGAGTCAGGTTGGAAGATTTTGTGCAGCGACATACAGGTCGCGATCAGGAGTTCTCCGGAAGTGGAGGAGTAGCTGGTAATAATCTGGATAATGATATTGTGCTTGATGCCATGGATTTTTTTCCTTCAATTAATTTTATCTATAGCTTAACGCCTGATCAAAACCTTAGATTAGCTTACGCAAAAACCATTGCACGTCCTTCGTTTAAAGAACTTTCTTATGCTCAGATTATCGACCCGATAACCAATCGTATTTTTAATGGAAGTTTACACAAATATCCCGATTGGGATGGAAATCTGGTAGAGACAAGAATTGATAACCTGGATATCAGATGGGAATGGTTCCTGGAAAGAGGGCAAATGATAAGCCTGAGTGGTTTTTACAAAAAGTTTGATAAACCGATAGAATTGGTTCGCATACCTACCCAACAAACTAGTACTGAATATCAGGCACGTAATGTGGGCGATGGGCAATTATTTGGATTCGAAGTCGAATTGCGCAAAGACATGAGTTTCCTTTCTCCATCTTTACAAGCACTGAGTTTTAGTGGAAACCTGACGCTGGTTTATTCAGAAATTGATATGACTGACGCAGAATTTAATTCGCGTAAAACCTACGAAAAAACGGGCGAATCAATAAAAAAATCTCGTGTGATGGCAGGTCAGTCGCCTTATGTGATTAATGTCGGCTTAACATACAGCATAGATAAGATTGGCATGGAAACAGGTATGTTTTACAATGTGAAGGGTTCTACTTTAACCATTGTCGGTGGCGGGCTTTTCCCGGATATTTATGTCGAACCGTTTCATAGTTTGAATTTTAGCATTAACAAGAAGCTTGGAGAATCCGGGAAAACAATGATTGACCTTAAAATATCCAATCTGCTTGGAGAAACATTCAACGAAGTTTACAAATCTTATAAAGCAGAAAATCAGCCTTTCGAAGTGTATCAACCCGGCAGGGCAATAAGTATAGGAATTAACTATAACTTCTAAATTTACTCCCGTTTAACTACCAAATAAAGAGGCTGTATCAGGTATTGAAACAGCCTCTTTATTTATTATCTAACGATGAAGCGAATGCTATACAGTTACAACATTATCAGTGTTTTAAGTAAAATATAAAAATCTTAATCTTCAGAAGTTTAAAACTTTTTTAGCATAACTTTTGCCTTGGTGATCCTGAAAAACAAGAACGCTAATACCTTGTCTTTGTTGGTTTGTGATGGTGCCAGAAAAATCATCAATGCTAATTTTTTGCAGCTCTCTACCCGACAAATCATACTGTAATATTTGCTTTATTAGAATTGAACTCTTGAATTGAATCTGATTGTCAGAATTATAATAAAGATCTACGGGATTTTTTTTGTCATCAATTTGATCTAAAGATGTAAAAACTTCACCTTTTATTTCTATGTCATCAATTTTGGTTTTGCCACTTTCAAGTAGTTCCTCACCGTTGATGTCGAGGTTTGAAGTGATAACCCATCTGATCAATAGCACTTCCTGATTTTCACAAGGTTCAGGAAGTTGAAAATCAACTAAAGCACTTGTAGTCCAGTCGTTTACTACGGAAATCTCAGCATTTTCAATGTCTATCCAATCGCGTATATCTTCAGTTTTGTACTGCAGTTTAAAGTCTTTTGGTCCGGGATCGTTATTGCCGGATTGCTGCTTGGAACTCACAGTAATATTCTTGCGGCCTTCTGTGCTAATTTGAATGTACCAGGCTTTGGCACCAGCACCGTTATCCCATCCATTACATTGAGCGGCTTTAGTGGTTTCACCATTTTTCATTTCAATGGCTCCGGTTCCACCCATGGTTGACAGGAAAGCGTTTTGATTAAATTCGTTAGCTTCTTCAGCCAGCGTATCGGCAACATCACTTGATGGAAAAGTCCATTTTGCAAGAGTTTCAGTCTGTGCAAAAGTACTTGCAGAGATTATCAAAGTGATCAGAAAAAGATAAATGTGTTTCATAGTTTAGTTTTTATTAAAATTTAAAATTTATACCTCCTATAATAAATCTGCCCGGCGAAAGCTGACCTTTACGATCAACATAGGGATTGTCAAGCAAATCCTGAATATCTATATAGATTTCATATTGTTTGGCAAAAATACGTGATATCCTGGCATTAATCAAAAACCAGCTGTCAACTTTTATGGTGTTTTCTACGTCAAACCATTGTTCATCAATGAAGCTGCAATTTATATTCAGGTTAAAATATTTATTTTGCCAGAAAACACCTGCATAAAAAAGCTGGGGTGGCACTTCTGTCATTTTCTTTCCGGAGAGGTTGTAATCCGGCATGTTAATATTTGGGATATAAGAAGTTATAACTGAATTGTTATAAGAATAACTCGCCTGAAAAAGCACTTGCGGATGCACTAAATAATGCATGGACAATTCTCCACCTGTAACAGAAATTTCAGCTACATTATCAGTAAGAATTACAGGTTTCAGGCTGTTGCCACCGGTGTCGACGGAATCTCCTGTTCCAATCGAATACTGAAAATCACGGCCAATACTGTGATAAATTGCACCGGAAAGCCTGAATTTGTTGTTCGGATCAAAATGAAAACCCCATTCAAAATTTGTAAGGTATTCGGGTTTTACGTTGGGATTGGCAAGCCGAAATCCCTTATTAATTTTTCCTGACTGGCTTAAGTCTTTGAGCTTCGCAGGTTTAAAACCAGTTCCAACAGAAACATAGGTCTCCAGCTGCTGAATAAGTTGATATTGCAATGCGATTTTAGGACTCAAAGCTGACCAGCTTGTTTCCGGAAAATCTTCATAAAAACTTTCTTCAAAACCTGTTGACTTTGTGGGGTTCGTAACCCTTTGCCATCCCTGGAAAAAGTTTGAGAAATCAGCCCTGATTCCTGCGATAAGCTGCCATTTTTCAGGCGAAAGCTTGATCTCATCCTGGAGATAAATTCCATAAATGATCATTTTACTGGCAGCTTCTATTTCATCTGGTGAAGTGCGATAGATTTCATGCGACTTCATTGTACCTGCTTTCACTTCTATTCCGGCTGTTAGCAGGTGCTTTGCAGAAAGGCGTTTCGACCAGTTCGACATCAAACCAAAATCTTCCCTGTCAGTGTAAGCATCCAGCAATTTGAATTCTTTTGATTCATTAAAGCTTTCCTTTTGTCCGTAATAGTTTTCAGCGGAATAATAAATGGTGCTTTGCAAAAGTCCACCAGCTATTAAATTATTAGCAGTGATACGAAATGTATTTGTCAGGTATTCATCAAAGCTGCCATCGGGATCATAAACCTGACGACCAGCTCCGCGTTTCTCCTGATAATGATCCATTGCGAATTCTATGTTATTATACTTGTTAAATTGGTAACCCAGTTTTAGGCTTCCGCCGCCTTCATCGAGTTTTGTTTTGGCGTCTGTTTCGTCCAGAAACTCTGGCAATTCAAAGACGTAACCATCACCCCGCCTATAATTACCGGTTACTTGCCAGTAGAAGCCTCTGTCGTTTCCAAATTTACGGCCTGCAGCACTTACTGATCCGCCTAATGTATTGTGGCTGCCATAGAAAACACGTGCATTTCCACCTAAATCGGTTTGTGGTTTTTTTGTGATGATGTTAATCACGCCGCCCATGGCATTATTGCCATACAATGCTGAAGCTGGTCCTTTGATGATCTCAATTTTTTCGATCTGATCCGGATTGATATTATGCCAGTTGACAGATCCACCTGCTAATCTGTTTTTCGGAAGTCCGTCAATCAGAATTAGCGTCCTGTCGCTGCTTTCGAGTCCACGCATGGTGACGGCAGCATTTTTAGAGAAAATTCCCCAGCTTCGGTTCACAAACACATTGGCAGTTGTTTTTAAAACATCATCGATATTTAAAACCGGAAAGTTTTGAATCATTTTAGCGGAAATGGAATTGGTTTGTACAGGTAAATCGTTGGCCTGACGGTAAGTACGTGTTGCTGTAACAACTATTTCACCAAGTTCTATTTCACGTTTCAAACTGTCTTGAGTTTGCCCTGAAAGGCAAATGATTGTGAAAGTAAAATAGGTAAGTATTAATAATTTTTTCATGGTTCTTGCATCTTGATTGAAAACTGTATGATTCCATCTGCATCACCTTGGCGCTGTCGAATCAGGAAGATGCCTTTTTCATTGGTCTCGCTTACAAAGGCATACATTTGTCCAGGAGATAAATTTTTTGCTTTTCTTTTGCCTGATCCAAAAACAAAAGTGTTGGAAAGAATCAGGCTATCATTCGTACATGTTTCAAAATCTTCCTGAGTGAGCTCTGGCAAATACTCGAATCTTAAAGTTGTTCGATTTGTCCAGTTGGCAGGAGCCAGATCGCTGTTATATATGGCCTGATCAATATTGGCTCCCGGTGAGGCAATGGTGTGCGCGTCAGCTTCAACAAGATCGAAATAGTATAACAAATCAATTAATTGTTGATTATTGTAAGCCTCTGTAATAGTGTAAGTATGGTTTGTTTCATAGGAATAAAAACTTCCCTGACCAGGGTTGAACTGTCCGCCTAAAACAATGTTTTCAAATGATTGGATTGGACCAAATCCTGAATTTTCATCTTTAAAAAGTTTCAAACCAATGGTATCTGAATAATTACCATCCCGATCCTTCACATAAAACCGCCAATGTTCAGTTTCGGCCAAACCTTTCGTGATTTCTATGGTGTATTGAAATTCGGAGCTGTATAATCCCGAGTCGATTGAGGTAGTATTTTCATCAAAGCTTGAAATTACAGTTAATTGGGTGATTGGAGCACTCGATTTGGAGCTGGCTTCTATTCCGATTTTAACTTTTTGATTGATGGCCAGGATGGTGTCCGAAGAAATTAATTCTGCCGTCTTGAGAAACATAATTTCAGGTTTTAATCCTGGATGTTGTTTGTCTTTGGTGCAGCCAACAAAGCAAAAGACGGCTAAGAATGTTACAATCGTTATGAAATTTATTGCAATTCGCATGACTCTAAATCTTGTTAATATCATATTATAAAAATCAATTATTTGGTGATTTTTAGTTGTGCTTTGATCAGCAGACCAGCTAACAATCCGCCGGCAGCACCAAATATAAAATGAGAAAAAACGGGATAGAAATAACCGGTTTTAAGAAATGAGCCGTAAGGATAATCAACTGAGAAGTGAATTAAAAGGCGCGAAAGCGGGATGATGCTGTACGCAATACTTCCAATAATTACCTGTGATAACAACATTCTTTTTTCAGAAAAGGTAAACCGATAAAGCAGATCGATTATGATTCCCATCAAAATATATATGAACGGAAGAAACGGATCCTTAATGCCAGCCCAGGGCAACAATAAAAACAGGGCAGCTGATATACTGCTGACCGAAGAAGCCAATGGCAATTTTGCCCAATGACGTCCGATCAACAGAATTGCCATCACTTCCAGCCCATGATGGCCGGGCATATTGAGTGGAATTCGCAGTTTGGTCCTGATCACAACGACTGCTATTCCAATCAGTGATAACACAGCAATTTCGAGGGCTGTACGGCTAATCGGTAAGTGCTTTGAGAAGGGATTTGGGTTTAACATGCCATTTGTATTTGGGGTGATTCGACTTTTCAATATAAAGGGTGATCTTGTGATTTTTTATTGCCGGCCTCATCCAGTCATCGGTTTGGATAAGCTCGTCTGCTTCTGCTGCGATACCTTCTTCGGTGATGATAAGGTCAATCGGGCAAATTGATTTCAACGATTCCTGAGAAAAAATTCCGGAAATTTCACGGATTTCCTTGCCTTTTAGCCAGATGCATCTGCCATCGTTTCCCCATTTTCTGAGTCCGATTGCAGCCAAAGCACCTATCACACCGTCATTATTCCCAGTAAAACCTTCCAGAAAAATATCATTTTCCTTGGCCAGTTGCCATGCATCTGCTTGTTTTAAAACAATTTTTTTTGCCATTTTACCCCAGTGAATCACTTTCTCTGCGATGTTGTCCAGGCTGGCAATTGCCAGGCCACCATCGGATCCTGGAACACAGCTTTGTTGCATAAATTGTTGACAAACAGGAATAAGCTGGTCAATATTCCCATTTTGAATATACAAACAGGCTGAACTGTTTTGAGAGGTGAAAGGAATATCCGGATGCACAAAAAGCTGATGACGACTGATGGTATAGACCTCTCCAAGTTTTTCTCGTTTCAACAAATGTCCTAACTGACGGGCATTGTAGCCTGTGCCACGACTTTCTTTGTTGTCGGTATCATCAATGCCTATCAAGATATTTTGATTCACTTTTTCTGCAAAATGGTTTTGGACTTGCAAAGCTATGCAACTCCAGTAAATTATTGATGTTTTAGTGTGATGACTTTTGGAATTTATACTCATTATAAATAGGCTTTCCATCTATTTTTTTGTTATTCGGATGGTTTTAGCCCGCCAGCCCTGCCAACGGCTGTTTTGCCATAACGTTGCCGAATATGATCCATGGTTTGATAAAGTCTGGTAATCTCAGGTTTATTATCGAAAAGATCGAGTTGTTGAGAGCCTCCCACAAGATGACTAAGTCTTACGCCAACCAGCCTGATCAACATGCGCCGGTTGTAAAGCTGAGCAAAAAGATCCATCACGGTATTGAGCAGGATATGGTCGAAAGCAGTATAGGCAATGTGCTTTTGGCGGCTGTGTGTATCAAAATTAGCATAGCGGATTTTCACGGTAACGCATCCCGTAAGTTTTTGTTTGCTACGCATTTCAAAGGCTATTTTTTCCACCATATGTGTCAGGGTTTGTTTTAGCAAAGCCATATCTGTGGTGTCTTGCTCAAAGGTGTGCTCGCTGCTGATCGATTTTTGTTCGCTGTAAGGCTTAACCGGACTGGGATCGATGCCGTTGGCTTTTTTCCATACCACCAGGCCGTTTTTGCCCAGCACCTGTTGCACCATATCGGGAGGTATCAGGCGCAGGGTGCCGATTTTAGCCACACCCATAGCCCTCAGCAAGCGATAACCCACTTCGCCTACCATGGGGATTTTTCTGATCGAGAGCGGATCCAGAAAAGGATGCACCTGATTGGGAAGCACCTGCAGCTCGCCATTGGGTTTGGCTTGTCCGGTGGCAATTTTCGAAATGGTTTTGTTTTGCGAAAGCCCGAAAGAAATGGGCAGACCGGTTTCGCAAATGATGCGCTGCCGAAGCTCGTGCGTCCATTTGTAAGTGCCAAAAAAGCGATCCATCCCTGTGAGGTCAAGATAGTGCTCGTCCACAGAAGTTTTTTCATAAAGCGGAGCACTGTCGGCAATCACATCGGTTACCAGACGCGAATAACGACTGTAGAGTTCCATATCGCCACGGATGTAAACAGCCTGGCTGCAGAGCTGCCGTGCCATACGCATCGGCATGGCCGAATGCACACCAAAACGCCTGGCCTCATAGCTGCAACTGGCCACCACACCCCGATCCGAAACCCCTCCGATAATGACAGGTTTGCCTGTTAACGATGGGTTGACCAAACGTTCCACCGACACGAAAAAAGTGTCGAGATCAAGATGTGCTATGGTGCGTTCGGGCATATTGTCAGCTTTTTTTTGGATTTCAAAAAGGGATCAACAAAGCCCTGGGATGCTTGCGTAGATAGGCTTGTATGATTTGTCGCACATCACGGTTGTCGGGATAAGACCGGACAAAGTCGTCGGCTTCGGCTATGCCGTTATTTAAAAGTGATGCCGGCACATAACCAAATCCCCTGTAAATGCCCTGCTCAATTTTGATGATGGCTTTTTGTTCCGGTTCAATACCTTTTTCGATGATCATAAAGTTTTCGTAATCAAAATGATAGCGTTCCAGAGCTTGTTCAACACGTTGGTTGTAATCGGTCGGATTTTCTTCTCCGCAGCAGGCTCCCAAACATTGCCCGATTTGGTGATGAAAACAGGCTCCCTTGCCCGGATAAAGCCCGTTGAGTCCCTGGCACAACTGAAACTGTTCGGTGAGCTGAAAAAGATGATTTTTGGCTTCCGTCAAAGAGGCATAAGTGTGATGCGGCAGTAAAGTGTCAATGGTTTTAGCGTATTTGAGGCATTGGTAGCCGGCTTCGTTTTGGTAGCTGTAAAGTCCGTAATTAAAAAACGACCTGCGTTGGGCACGGTTATAAACGGGTTTGTGTTTTTTTATTTCATCTGATTCGAGCAGCAAGGCGATCAGCTCATTGCCAGTGAGTTCGTAGCTTATATCAGCAATATTATTTTTCATTTCAATGGCTTTGCGGCTGCTGTTGTTGCTCAGATGCTGCATCACCCTGCTTTTGATGTTCACAGATTTGCCTACGTAAATCAGCTTTTCGCTTTGATCATAAAAATAATAAACGCCATGTGCTTCGGGCAGCTTTTCGATCAGGTGGTGATTCAGGTTGGAGTGTGTACCCTTTAGACTTAGCTTTTCGGGTTCGGCTTCGATGGAGCAAAGCAACTCAAAAAGGCGGGCGGTAGCCAGTGCATCGCCCAGTGCGCGGTGACGATTTTCGATCCGGATATTCAGGTTATGGCATAGCTTTCCGAGGCTGTAGGAGGCTTGCCCCGGAATGAGTTTGCGGCTCAGTTTTACGGTGTCCATCGTTTGCCTCCGAAAATCGTATCCCAGACTTTTATATTCAGCCTGTATGAAGCGATAATCAAAACTAACGTTGTGTCCTATCAAAATGGCGTCTTCCGTAAATTCAATAAATTGACGGGCCAGCTCATAAAATTTTGGAGCCCCGGCAACCATCTGATCGTTGATACCGGTGAGTTGTGTGATGCGGTAGGAAATCTTCTTCTCGGGATTGATCAGCGAACTGAAACTGTCAATTATCCGATGTCCGTCGTGAAGTACGGCAGCAATCTCGGTGATCTTCTCAGGGCCGGCTTTCAGTCCGGTGGTTTCCACATCTACAATGACATATTTTTTTTCAGACGAACTCATTTTTATTCCAAAATCATGCTACAAAATTAAGGTATTTTCATTCAAAATGATTAAAAAACAGACATTTTATTTGATTAATATCTAATCAGAAAATCTAAATTAGCTGATTAACAGCAAAAGAAAAAGCTGTAATTTTGTCGATCATTATGCCACAATTTTTGATCATCTATTTTATGCAGTTTTTGGGAATCCATCCGTTGGAAGGGATTTCCGATTATCAGCAGCTAAAGGATAAGCTCATGCAACTGGACGAATCCCTTGGGATGGCATTTGTACAAATGCAGCAGAATTTTGAGGCTTTGGCTTTTGTGCAGCGTGATGTGGAAATGCGGACAAAAATAAAAGACATCTGGGAAATTCAGTGCCGCACGATGAAAAGCAGGGTTCGGCAAAGCTTTCAGCAGTTTGTTGAACTTTGTAAGCTTCACGGATGGGAAATAGATGCTGAAATGGAACTTTTTGATAAAAATTAAGGTTTTTTTCGGCATAATACTTGTAAATCAGAAAAAAATACCGATTTTTGCAGCCCGAAAATAAAAAGTTTAATACTCTAATTATCAATTAAAATTAAAGCTCATGCCAGCAAGAATCAGATTACAACGTCATGGTAAAAAAGGCAGACCTTTTTACCATATTGTAATTGCGGATGGTCGTGCACCACGAGATGGAAGATTTATTGAGAAGATTGGCACCTACAATCCCATTACAAACCCTGCCGAAATCATTTTGGATTTCGACAAAGCACTTACCTGGCTGCAGAATGGCGCACAGCCTTCTGACACTGCCCGTGCGATCCTTTCTTACAAAGGTGTTATTTACAAAAGCCACCTTTTGAAAGGCGTTAAAAAAGGTGCTTTGACCGAAGAACAAGCCGAAGTTAAGTTCCAGAATTGGCTCAGGGAAAAAGAAGAAAAAATTGAAGCTAAACGTCGGGGCCTCACCGAAGCCGAACGTGCAGAACGCAAAAAAGCATTCGAAGAAGAAGCTAAAGTAAATGAAGCCCGTGCTGCCGAACTCGCCAGGAAAAGAGCAGTAGAACTGAAAGCAGAGAAAGATGCCGCAGCAGAAGAAAAGGCTGAAGAAGCAGTAGAAGCAAAAGCTGAAGAAACAGTAGAAGCAAAAGCTGAAGAAGCAGAAGGAAAAGCTGAAGAAACCGATAAGAAAGAATCGGAAGTTTAGCAATATTTTATCCTACTTATTTCAAAGCAGCATCTCACCCGGATGTTGCTTTTTTTGTATCGGCCTATCGATTTAACTTCGTGCGCATTGTGTTGATGATGAATTAAATGTTTACCTTTACAGCTTGTATTCAATTAGCCAGTTATCAAATTTTTTGCACCTATGCAGCACTCAAAAAAACTCAATATCTTTTGTAGTAAGGTGAGGCAACAGATATCGGTTCATCCACTTCAAAATATTGAAAATGTCATTTTTGCCCTGCATCAAACGCTTGGCTTAAGTGCTGTTTTTTTGGGAATACTGGATTTGACCCAATACAAATTAACGTACAGATCAAGTTTTTTGCATGGACGTTTCGTACAAATGGAACCCAAAAATCATGCAGATTTCTGTATGGATATTTTCAAGGATTCAAAAGAAAATCTGATTGTAAAAACAGGGCCTGAGCTAAAAAAATACCTTACAAATAAGCTCTTGTTCGAGAACAATCTGCTACGCTATTTTGTCGGATCAAGGCATTTGATAGGGCAGGATAAATGGTTGGTATTATGTGGCCTTGATTTTAAAAACAGAACCGATTCAGATGAAATTGCCCTGGTGGTGGGTGAGGCTTCGAAATTGTTGGTGCGCGAGGAGTTGCAGTATCAAAAGGAACGACTTATTGCCGAAGAGCTGGAACGCTATAAAGCTGTTTTTTCAAATGCAACGGATGGTATCATTTTGCTGGATAAATCCAATACCATTACCGAAATTAATCAAAAGATTTGCGAGATGTTTCTTTGTGATCGTGCAGAGATCATCGGTAAACACCCGGCTGATATATCCCCTAAAACACAACCCGATGGAAGCCTGTCTGGTGAAAAAGGCAGAGAGCTAATCAACAGAGTGCTTTCCGGCGTGCCCCAACGTTTTTATTGGCAGCATAAACGCATGGACGGAAGCCTTTTTGAAGCTGAGGTTAGTCTTGGGTTTTCAAATTTGAATACCGGAAAGCTTGTTCATGCCTTGCTGAGAGATGTTACAAGTGTTAAGAAAGCGGAGCAGTCACTTATTGATGCCAGACTAAAAGCCGAAGAGGCAGATAAACTGAAATCGGCTTTCTTGGCTAATATGTCGCACGAGATCAGAACGCCGCTCAATTCAATAATTGGTTTTTCCGAAATAATGCTTGATGAAGAAACAAGCCCCGAAGAAAAGGATCAGTTTCTGCAGCTTATCAGTTCGGCCGGAAAAACCTTGTTACAGCTGATTGACGATATTATCGACATCTCAAAAATTGAGGCAGGCCAGATCAGAATTTCCATTTCCGAGTTTGAACTGCATCAGCTATTGGACGAAATCTTGATCAACATCCAAAATGAACAAAAAAAGCGTGAAAAGAAACATATTGAGATCAGGTTGCGAAAAGGGCTCGAACTCGAGAATTTCTTTATCGAATCTGACCCGTTCAGATTGCGTCAGATCATGATGAATTTGCTTGTGAATGCCCTTAAATTCGTCGATACAGGTTTTATCGAGTTTGGTTACACGCAGCCCAAGGGCGGACTGATACAGTTTTATGTGAAAGATACCGGTGTAGGCATAGAACGCGACAAAAGTCATTTAATATTTCAGCGTTTTGGTCAGATTGACAGCACCTATAAACGTAACCTCGATGGAACAGGCTTGGGCCTGGCCATTTGTCACAGCCTTGCCGAACTTCTGGGTGGGAAAATATGGTTCGATTCGGAGGAAGGCAAAGGCACAACTTTTTATTTTACGCTTCCGGCTCCAAAGGATTTTGCGAAACTGGAAAATGAAGAGTCTGTTCGTTATGGAAAGATCAATAAAAACTGGTCGGGATTTAAGTTTTTAGTTGCTGATGATGTAAAGGCCAATTACCTGTTTTTAAAAGCCGTTATGAAAGATACTGCTGCACAGATTCTTTGGGCAAAAAATGGGACAGAAGCTATAGAAATTGTTGGCAGGCACAGCGACCTTTCCTTGGTTTTGATGGATATCCGCATGCCCGAAAAAGACGGCTATGAGGCAAGCCGACAGATCAAACAAATGAATCCCGGATTGCCGATTATTGCTCAGACTGCCTTTGCAGAAACAGAAAATCAAAAAGCCGCGCTCGAAGCCGGATGCGATGAATACATTACAAAACCAATCAGCCTTACTGAATTATTGTCTGTGATCAACAAATTGCTTTAAGAAACCGGAGGATTTCAATGAGTAAGGAAAGCAGAGCAGCCTTATTAAAATACTGGGGATACAGCAGTTTCAGGCCAATGCAGGAAGAAATTGTTGATCATGTGATGGCTGGAAATGATACACTGGCACTGTTACCCACTGGTGGCGGAAAATCAATTTGTTTTCAGGTACCAGCTATGGTGATGCCCGGCATGTGTCTGGTAATCACTCCTTTGATTGCATTGATGAAAGATCAGGTGCAGCATCTGAAGAAAAATGGGATAGCAGCTGCTGCCGTTTATTCGGGGATGCATTATCAGGAAATGGAACTGGCTTATAATCAGGCGGCTTTTAACAAATTGAAGTTTCTTTACCTCTCTCCCGAACGGTTAGTAACTGATCGTTTTATCGATATGGTGAAACGAATGCAAGTGAATCTGCTGGCCGTGGACGAATCGCATTGTATTTCGCAATGGGGCTATGATTTCAGGCCGCCTTATCTGCGTATTGCCGAAATACGACCCTACATTCCTGCAGTTCCGGTTTTGGCCCTTACAGCCACAGCAACACCAGATGTTGTAAGTGATATTCAACAGAAGTTGCATTTTAAAAATGCGCAGGTTTTTCAAACCAGTTATGAGCGAAAAAATATCACCTATAGCGTCCTGCACGAAGCCGACAAGTTTGGTGTTTTGTTTCGGTTGTTCAGAAAGCTGGATCAGGGGAGTGGCATCGTTTATGTTCGAAACCGAAAACGCACCAGAGAGATAGCTGATTGGTTGAGCAGCCGCGGGATAAGCGCGACCTATTATCATGCCGGACTGGATGCCCGAACTAGGGACCAGCGGCAACAAAGCTGGATGTTTGGCAAATTTAAAGTGATGGTAGCAACCAACGCATTTGGGATGGGAATTGATAAACCGGATGTGCGGCTGGTGGCTCATATGGATTTGCCGGATAGTCTCGAAGCCTATTTTCAGGAAGCCGGAAGGGCGGGCAGAGATGGCAAACAGGCGCAAACCTTTTTGATAGTTTCAGAAACAGATATCAAGAATCTTAAAGATGGTTTTGAGGCTTCTTTTCCTCCTCTCAAACAGATAAGAGCCGTGTATGAAGCACTTGGTAATTTTTTGCAAATTCCGGTAGGTTCCGGAAAAGATCAACGTTTCGATTTTGAGCTGACAAATTTTACCAAGACATACAACTTCCATGTTTTGGAAGCCTATAATAGTCTTCGTTTACTGGAAAAGGAGGGTTTGTTAAGTTTGACAGAAAATGAAGATCAAACTTCAAAAGTTTTTATCCGGGCCAGCCGGGAAGATTTGTATCGGTTTCAGGTAGAGCAACCTGCCTATGATGGTTTTATCAAGTTTTTGTTGCGTAATTTTCCTGGAATTTTATCGGATTTTGTAAAAATAGATGAGTCTCAGATAGCTTCAAAGTTAAATATCTCTGCGCAGCAAACCGCGTCAATGCTGCAAAAACTGCATGAATTTCAGTTTCTGTCGTACGCAGCACGAAAAGATAAACCTCAACTGGTGATGATTAGCGAGCGTTTGGCTTCGAAAGACATACAGCTGAGTAATGAGATTTATGCCGACCGAAAAAAAAGTGCTGCAAAGCGAATTCAGGCGGTTATCGATTTTGTGCGAAATGATGATGTTTGCAGAAGCATTCAACTACTGGCTTATTTTGGCGAAACACATCGCAAACGCTGTGGTAAGTGTGATGTTTGTCTCAAACGAAACAGCATATCGGTGTCAGATGTCGTCTTTCAGAAAGTTCGCAACAAGCTTATGGAAATGCTGCAAAAAAGACCGGTTCCGGTTTTTGAGGCTGCCAGCTCTGTTGAGGGAGTTGCGGAGGAAAAAGTTTTGGAAGTGATCCGATGGCTTACTGACAATAACCTGATCGTGAAGGACGGGAATGGAAATTTAAGAAGCAAAAAGCAATTGGATATCAATGTCTGAGCCTGTTCTGGTTGATCAATCCTTTTTTCTGCGCGATGAGGTGGTTGCTATCGCACGTGATTTGATCGGGAAGATCATTCTTGTTGATGATCAGAAAACCATTAAAGCAGGTATTATCGCCGAAACCGAAGCTTATGCAGGCGAAACCGACAGGGCTTCTCATGCTTATGGTGGCCGGCGGACTAACAGAACAGAGACCTTATATTTATCCGGAGGTCATGTTTATGTTTATTTATGTTATGGCATTCATTATTTGTTAAATTTTGTCACAAACCAAGCAGGAATACCACACGCAGTCCTGATCAGAGGGATAGTTCCGGTGGATAAGGAGCATCTTCCCTCATGCTTTGCCACAAGATTTGGCGAAATGGGAAGGTTTGGCAAATGGACCGGGAAAGCTTTCCAGGATTTTGGGTGTTTGTATGGAGCATAATGGTATATTGCTCAATGAGAGTAAGATATGGATTTATGAATCAAAATCTCAAACGCCTCTGGAGATTCTTACCTCCAGTCGAATTGGTGTTGATTATGCGGGTGAGGATGCTCTTCTGCCATACAGAGTTTATCTAAAACATTACAAACCAGTAAAATGAAGAACATTTCTAAGCTGGGATGCGAATGGATTTCCGAACTATTACACATTAAGTTTTCAGAGTGAAAAAAACCAGTTATTTTTGGGGTGTGGATTTTCAGTAACTGAATAATCTTTTACCTAATTTTATGGAACTTCCAATTTTAAAAGATGTTGTTATAATTCTCGGTCTGAGTGTGGGGATTATACTTTTGTTTCAACGGCTGAAATTACCATCAATTCTGGGTTTTTTATTTACAGGAATCATAGCTGGTCCGCATGGTTTGAGTTTGGTGAACGCTTCACACGAAGTTGAGATTTTAGCTGAGATAGGAGTGATTTTTCTGCTTTTTGTTATTGGTATTGAGTTTTCACTCAAGGGCTTGGCACGAATAAGAAATACTGTTTTAATAGGCGGATCGCTTCAGGTTGGAGGCACAGTCTTATTCACCTATCTATTTGCCCGGCTTGCCGGATTACCGAACAATCAAGCTGTTTTTATGGGTTTTCTGCTTTCGCTGAGTAGTACAGCCATTGTGCTGAAGTTATTGCAGGAGCAGGGTAAAATGAACGGCCAACAGGGGAGGTTGGCACTTGGGATTTTAATTTTTCAGGATATTATCGTCGTTCCAATGATTTTATTTACCCCATTACTTGCCGGAAACGGAGGTAATGTGCTAAATACTGCATTGATTATGCTGGGGAAGTTTATTCTTGTGTTGGGTATTTTGTTTTTGTTGGCGCGTTTTGTGGTTCCGAAAATATTAGAGCGTGTAGTTAAAACCCGGAGTCGTGAGTTGTTTATTCTTACTACTGTGGTGTTGTGTTTTTCAACTGCCTGGCTCACATCTTCGGTTGGATTGTCGCTTGCCTTGGGGGCGTTTTTTGCCGGGCTGATTATTTCAGAATCTGATTATAGCCATCAGGCAACAGCTAACATTTTGCCTTTCAGGGAAATATTCATCAGTTTCTTCTTTGTTTCGATTGGGATGTTACTTGATGTTTCTCATTTTCTGCATCATTTCTGGTTGTTGATTGCACTTACAATTGGTGTTGTCGTGCTTAAAATGCTGGTGATTTATTTTACTGTCCTTATCAAGAAATATCCTGTAAAAACAGCCTTAATCACTGCTTTTACTTTGTTTCAGGTAGGTGAGTTTGCCTTTTTGCTTTCTACAATCGGGATGCGAAACAACCTGCTTCCGGAAACCCTTTATCAGCATTTTTTGGCTATCTCAATTCTATCGATGGCTATCACGCCTTTTATTCTTAATTCTGCCGAGAAGAATTCTAACTGGCTGCTTACCATTACTTTGCCGGAAGCTGTTCGGAAAAGGTTGGCCTTACAGCAATCTAAAAGCAAAGAGAAATTGCAACTACCCGAAATTGATGCAATGTCTGATCACCTCGTGATTATAGGTTTTGGAGTAAATGGAAAAAATGTAGCCAAAACAGCTGCTCAGGCTTCCATCCCCTATGTGGTTCTGGAGCATGATCCGGAAGTTTTTAAAGAAGCAAAAGCGATGGGTGAGCCCGTCATTTTTGGCGATGCCTCAAACGGGATAATCCTGCAGCATGTTCATGTGCAAAAGGCTCGCGTTGTGGTTGTTGCTATTGCTGATTTGGAGGACACTAAAAATATTTTGACTGTTATTCGATTGTTAAGCGAAACTGCCCATATAATTGTGCGGACAAGATACATCAGCGAAACACAAGTAATTCTCGATTTAGGTGCTGATGAAGTAATTCCTGAAGAATTTGAGACTTCTATCGAAATTTTTACCCGGGTGCTTAACCGTTATCTCGTTCCTTTTGACGAAATCAGACGCTTCACAAACTACATCAGAGCACATAATTATGAAGTGTTGTGTGCTGCCGGTGAAAGTCAGAAATGTCCGCCACAGTTCGAACTGACAATCCCTGATATGACGATTGCGGTTTTGCCAGTTCAACAGGATAACGGACGGATCGTTGGTAAGACAATACGTGACAGTAAAATAAAAGAACAGTTTAATCTGAATGTGCTGGCAATCAGAAGAGAAAAGAAGTATATCACGAAAATTGATGCAGATATGGTAATCAAAACCGATGATATGCTCTATCTTTTCGGATCGCCCGAGAATATCGCAAAAATTAATAAATACGTTGTTTTTAAGGAAGAATCTATCTAAGCTATGCATCAGCAAATACTTTTTGCTATTACTACTTTTACGGGCTTTTTTGCTACCATGAACTCAATTGCCAACACACCTGTTTTTGTTGGTTTAACCGGAAATATGTCGCAAAGCGATCGAAAAATGACTGCTTTCAGGGCAGTTTTGATTGCTTTTGTTATCATTGCCTTGTTCAGTTTTATGGGCAACGTCATTTTTAAACTGTTTGGCATAACGCTTTATGCTTTTAAACTGGCTGGTGGAGTTTTATTGTTTTTTGTAGGTTTTGATTTGCTTCAGGGCAAACAATCACTGGTGCATCATCCAGTAAGTGAAGATGATATATCAACAAAAAAAAACGCTGGCGATATCGCTGTATCGCCATTGGCATTGCCAATCCTGGCAGAGCCTGGAACAATTTCTGCAGCCATGAATTTTGTGGGACCAAGCAATGATTCATATCATCACGATTGTTTTAAGTTTTGCTGCCCTTTGCCTGATCACCTATTTGATGTTTGTTTCGGGGAATTGAATTGTGAAAAAACTCGGTGCTAATCTGATAAAAATTATAACCCGAATCATGGGACTGATTTTAACCGTAATGGCTTCGCAGATGTTGATAGAAGGAATCAAAGAAAGGTGCCTTTGGCCTGAGTTAATTATATCCTGAATGGCAAAACCAATACTTTTTTTTGATGGCGATTGTTCCTTATGTAATGGAGCCGTGCGTTTTGTTTTGAAGCACGAAAAAAATCAGGATTTGCATTTTGCAGTACTCGATTCTGATTTTGCCAGAAAAGAGCTCGCCGGACTTGATCTTCCTGAAAGTTTAGTTTTGAAGATTGGTAATCAAATTTATATCAAATCTGCCGCAGTTTTTAAGGTATCGGACTTTTTGAAAGGCTGGCCCCGATTTTTCAGGATTTTCAGGTTTCTGCCCGATAGCTTACTCAATTGGAAATATGATTTGGTTGCCCGCCATCGAAAAAAAGTCTTTGGTGCGACAACTCATTGTGGTTTGAGCCCGAAAGCAGATCAATCCAGGTTTTTAGACTTGAAACAATAATTTTCTATATTATGCTTAAACATATTGTCATGATGCGATTCAAAAGTACTGAATTGCACACGAAACAGGGACAAATGAGCAAATTAAAGCAAATGCTCGAAAATCTCAAAAAAACTATAGAGGTAGTTGATTTTCTTGAGGTGGGCTTTAATTTAAGCAGCAGACCCACAGCTTTTGACCTAATCCTCCAAACGCATTTCAAAGGTGAGAAAGAACTTGATCTGTATCGTGTGCATCCGGAACATCTCAAAGTGTTGAATTATATCCGTGAAGTGATTTCAGAAACCGCAGTGGTGGATTATCAGATGGTATAGAAAATGAGGAAAGAAATCACTTGTACTTCATTCCTGGCTGATGTTAACAACAGAAATTTCGCGTCATAATTTTCGATAGCTGATTTGGCATGCCGGCTTTTTGTCCTTTGCACAGGTTTTTATTGATGTGGATACCGTTATTCCTGCCATGTTTATCGAGGCAGGTGGATCAGCTCTACAGCTTGGCATCTTAACAGCTATTATGTTAGGAGGATCGAGTTTTACACAGTTGTTTTTTGCACCTTTCATCAGCAATTATAATTACAAGAAGAAGTTTTTGCTTCTTGGTATAAATGCACGAATGCTGGCATTGATTTTAATGGCGGTATTGTTGTTTTCGGTAGCTGATTCTCCACCGCGATACACGATTTGGTTAGTTTATTTATTGATTGGACTGTTTTCGTTTGGTGGTGCTTTTGCTAATATAAGTTTTACTGATATTCTTGGAAAATCGGTACTTCAGCAATCGGGGAAGCCTTTTTTCTCGGTGAAGCTCGTATTAAACGGTTTGATTTTTTTATTGGCTGCTGCTTTGGCGAGTCGTTTGTTAGATGCCTTCGACTATCCACTCAACTATGCCTGGATGTTTGTTGTTGGATTTGTAGCTCTATCCATAGCTTCGCTGGGTTTTTGGAATTTGAAGGAAGTGGTGCCTTCCCGTCTTTCGATACCTTCGTTTAAAGTGTTTATTCAACTGTTTGCCATCGAGCTTAAAGAGAATCGTAACTTGCCTGCTTTTCTGGGGTTTATCAATACGCAGGGAATCACCATTGCCTTTCTTCCTTTTGTGATGTTGTATGCCAAGGAATCTATGGGCACAGGATCGGCCAACACTGGTAATTTTTTGATTTATAAGATTATAGGAAGTGTGGGTGCAGGATTTGGTCTTTATCTTCTGTCAGGAAAGTTTCGATATAGCCGGCTTATCGTTGGCAATGCTTTGGTGGCTTCTATTTTGCCTTTCTTGCTGCTGATTTTGGGTGAAAATTCTCCAATCTGGTTTCTTTTCTTACTGGGAGGCATCACCTTTGCCGTTTACCAGGTGTCGATGAATGGTGTGTTGCTCGAAGTTTCGGGCAATGCCAACCGGGCACTTTATACCGGTATTACTGGTGCCGGGAATATTTTACCGGCTTTGTTCCCCTTGCTGGGAGGCTGGCTGATAAATAGTTTTGGGTTTAATATATTTTTTGGTCTTTATCTTGTTACGGTATTGCTGTCGGTGCTTTTTGCGATGAGAATAAAATGTTCCAGTTAAAATCTCAATGCTTTTATTATTTCAGTAATACCTTAAATCCGCAACCTTT
>DJWN01000103.1 GCA_002440975.1 Bacteroidales bacterium UBA6229 | reverse complement strand
CTAATTTTTAGTTCATAACACGTCTTGCTAAAAAATCTTCCATTAAAAACCCCATTCTCCTTACGGATTTACTAATTTTGAAGGTGAATTATTAAGCTTCATAAATGTACAAATTCATCTTCGGACCGGTTCCCTCCCGGCGTTTGGGCATGTCGCTGGGTGTGGATATGGTACCTCGTAAAGTCTGTTCACTCGATTGTGTGTATTGTGAGGTTGGAAAAACAACCAAACTTACCCTCGATCGCAAAGCATACATTCCCGCAAAAAAAATAATTTCGGAGTTGGATCATTATTTTGAACATAACCCAGAGCCTGATTTCATTACCTTTTCGGGTTATGGCGAGCCAACGCTCAACAGCACCATTGGCGATCTAATTGATTATTTGAAAGTCAGGAAACCTGATTTGCCACTGGCTGTTTTAACCAACGGAACGCTTTTGGCTGACGAAAAGATTCATGCAGAACTGATGAAAGCGGATGTAGTGCTTCCATCGCTCGATGCTGCTACAGCCAAAGGGTTTCAAAAGATTAACCGGCCTCACGAATCACTTGATATAGATCAAATTATTCATGGCATTGCCGCTTTCAGAAAGGTTTTCAAAGGGAAGATCTGGCTCGAGATTTTTATTCTGCCGGGGTATAATGATCAGGAAGCAGAGCTTATTGCCTTAAAAGAAGCGATAAAAAAAATTGAACCCGATCTGGTACAATTAAATACCCTCGACAGGCCGGGAACAATGGAAGATTTAAAACCGGCAACATACGAACAGCTCAAAGCCATTATCGACTTCTGGAAGCTGCCCATTGTGCAGATTATTGCTGCTGCCGTAGCCCGCAAAAACCAAAAAGCGTATCGCAATGATATGTCGTCTGCCATCCTGGAAACCATTGCCCGAAGACCTTGTACAGTGCAGGATCTTACCCTGATTATGGGACTGCATATCAACGAATTAAATAAATACCTTTCCGTTTTGGAAGCCGAAGATAAAATTAGTCAGGTAAAGCAGGAGAGGGGTGTTTTTTACAAGATTAAACCATCGTAAAAGAATTTATTAGTCCATAAAAAGCGTCGCGGCAATTCCGTCAGCAAACAACTTGCCTTTTTGTGTCAGAAAAAGACGATTGTCGCGTTGCTCGATTTTTTCTTCCCCAATGAAAGCCTGCGCCTGACTCAGGCAATAGTGGCTGTATCGCTCGCCAAAAGCATTCTGGATATGTGCCAGATCGCAGCCCCAGCTGGTTCGCAATGAAGTCATAACATATTCATCATAGCGCTGATCAAGTGTGAGTTCTTCCTTCTCGAAAACACTTTCGGCTTGTCCGGCTTCATTGATATATTTGGTGAGGTGCGATACATTCCATTGCCGCGAATGGCCGTTAAAAGAATGTGCCGAAGGTCCCAAGCCCAGATAATTTCCTCCCAACCAATACAAACTGTTATGTTTGCTGTAATGATTTGCTTTGGCAAAATTGGATATTTCGTAATGAATAAATCCCTCATCTTCAATGCGTTGCATTAATATTTCGAACTGCCTGGCAGATTGTTGTTCGTCTACAGCCCGAAGCTTTCCTTTACCAATCAAATGTGCCAGTGGCGTTCGGGGCTCAACAGTTAAAGCGTAGGCCGACAGATGTTTGAGGCCTGTTTGGAGAAAATAGTTAATGTTTTGATGCCATTTATCATCAGTGAGTGTCGGTATGCCATAGATTAAGTCAATTGTAAGATTCTCAAAACCAGCGTTTAATGCGTTGTTAATAACTATTTTTGCATGGTCAGCCGAATGAACCCGATTTAAGTAAGTGAGGTCATCGTCAAAAAAGCTTTGAATTCCAATGCTCAGTCGGTTTACAGCAGTTTGCGACAGCATTTTCAGCTTTTCTTTGCTCAAATCGTCCGGATTTCCTTCCAGCGTTATTTCGGCTTGCGGATGAATGTTATAATGTTTGTATAATTCGTCAAAAATGCTGTTCAGTTCTTCCTTGTCAAGCATACTTGGAGTTCCGCCTCCAAGATAAATGGTTTGCACGTTTTCATCTTTCAGATAATCTTTTTGAACTGCAATTTCACGTTTGAGTGCAGCCAGAAAATCAGGTTTTTGCTTCAGCGAGGCGATTGAAAAGAAATTACAATAATGACATTTTTGCTTACAGAAGGGTATATGCAGATAGATTCCGGCCATATATTTTACAGCATGTTTTGAACAATGTGAAAAATGTTTTGTTTAAGCTTCCTGTATTCAAACGAGAAAATCGTTAAATAAACTAGTTGAAAACAAAAGTAAACAAACTTAAAACTTTTCATTTATGAAAAATGCATTTTTATCTCTGGCATTTGTAATTGCAAGCACTTTTGCGATGAGCCAGACAACCAATTGGAGTATTGATCATGCCCATTCAAATGTCACCTTTGAAGTGGCACATATGGTTGTTTCAACAGTCACCGGAAAATTCCAGGAATTTGAAGGAACCATCAAAGCAGATAAAGAGGACTTCTCTGATGCCTCAATAAGTTTTACCATTCAGGTAGCTTCGGTGAATACCAACAACGAAAAACGCGACAATCACCTGCGCGACACTGATTTTTTTGAAGTTGAAACCTATCCCACAATTGATTTTAAAGGTAAAAGTTTAAATCAGAAAAGTGGTAACAAATACACCCTTGTTGGCGACCTGACCATGCATGGAGTTACCAAAGAAGTTGAACTGGATGTGCGTTACAACGGACAAATTAAAGACCCCTGGGGAAACACACGCGCTGGTTTCAAGGTTAGCGGAAGTTTAAATCGGGAAGATTACGGACTCACCTACAATTCGGCCCTCGAAGCTGGCGGCTTTTTGATTGGCAAAGAAGTTGATATCCAGATAAACCTCGAGCTGATAAAAGAATAAGATTTAATACTACTTTTTATTTTGAAAAGCGGGCTTCAGGGTCTGCTTTTTTTTTGACTTTCATTCGGCAGAACTATAGACTATAAAGTTCGAAAAAAAGCTTATTTTTGTTTCAAAATAGTAAATTAAATTCCTTACTTATGAAGAAATTTTTGTATTCGTGGCTGATAGCCGCAATGGTTTTCCTGACGCTTAATCAGGCCATGGCTTGTACCAATTATCTTGTTACAAAAGGAGCCTCGGTGGACGGATCCACAATGATTACTTATGCTGCTGATTCGCATGTGTTGTATGGCGAATTGTATCACTGGCCGGCAGCCGAATATCCCGAAGGAACGATGATGGATATCTATGAATGGGATACTGGCAAATTCCTGGGGCAAATTGCTCAGGCTGCACGCACCTATAATGTGGTTGGAAATATGAATGAGCATCAGGTTGCCATTGGCGAAACCACCTATGGAGGCCGTTCGGAATTGCAGGACACTACCGGAATCATGGATTATGGCAGCCTAATTTATACCACTTTGCAAAGGGCAACATCAGCCCGCGATGCCATACGTATTATTCACCAGCTTACCAGCGAATATGGTTATTACAGCTCTGGCGAGTCCTTTAGTATTGCCGATAAGGATGAAGTTTGGATCATGGAGCTGATAGGTAAAGGCATCAATATGCAAAAAGATAAAAAAACCGGTAAAATGATCAATGCCAACAAAGGCATGTTGTGGGTGGCTTTGCGCATCCCCGATGGTTATGTGAGCGGACATGCCAATCAGGCCCGTATCATGAATTTCCCTTTGGCCAACGGAAAACAATCAATAACATCCAAAGATATCGATAAGATCACGAATCCCGAGGTGGAAGTGGTTTATGCAGAAGACGTTATCACCTTTGCTCGCGACAAAGGCTGGTACGAGGGCAAAGACGAACATTTCAGTTTTTCTGACACTTATGCTCCGGTTGATTTTGGCGGAGCCCGTTTCTGCGATATGCGTGTTTGGACGATGTTTAACAGGGTTTCGGATGGCATGGATGATTATTGGGAGTATGTGAAAGGTAATATCGAACATGCAGAGCAGTTTAAGGACGGACGTCCCAATCCCAACAAATATGCCACTAACCGTATGCCTTTGTGGGTGAAACCCGAAAAAAAAGTTTCGGTTCATGACATGATGATGTTTATGCGCGATTACCTGCAAGATACCGAGCTTGATATGAGTACCGACTTTGGTGCCGGACCGCACGGATTGCCTTATCGCTGGCGTCCGCTCACCTGGAAAGTGGACGGCATCACCTATGTGAACGAACGTGCCACTGCTACCCAGCAAACAGGCTTTTCGTTTGTAACACAATCGCGGAGCTGGTTGCCCGATGAAATTGGTGGAATCATCTGGTGGGGTGTGGATGATGCCAATGCTGCCGTTTATATGCCATTATACACCAGTATGACTGAGAATCCTCATCATATCGAAAGAGGAAATGGCGCCATGATGGAATGGTCAGAAACTTCGTTGTTTTGGATAACCAATATGGTTTCAAATCTGGCCTACACCCGTTATAATATGATTCAACCGGATGTGAACAAAGTGCGCGACGGCCTCGAAGCCATGTTTATCGAACGTACAGCGGCTACTGATGATGCCGCTTTAAAAATGTATAAGGAAGATCCTTCCAAAGCGGTTGCTTATCTCACAGATTACAGCACCGATCAGGTGACGCGTACTTTTAATTCCTACAAACACCTTTATCAGGAGCTGTTTATGAAGTTTATGGACGGCAATGTGAAAACCCGTAATCCCGGACATCAAAATCCTCATGTTGAGTTTCCGGGATATAGCGAGCAGTTTCTGAGAAAAGTGGTGGATGAAACAGGTGATAAGCTCAAAATGATAGGCCCTGATAGCCATTAATTAAATGAATTGAATAATAATCTGAAAGACGTTGCATAAAATTGTAACGTCTTTTTTTTAAACTTTGCTTTTTCAAAACCGACACTCATGAAAAAGACTATTGCACTTGTAGCCCACGACAACCGTAAAAAAGACCTGCTCGATTGGGTAGAGCATAACAGGGAAAAGCTTAAGGATCATCGGTTTTTTGCGACCGGCACCACCGGAAAGCTTATTGCCACTGTATTGGATGATGTGAGCCGTTTGAAATCAGGACCTTTGGGAGGCGATCAGCAATTAGGAGCACTCATTGCAGAAGGCAGAATTGATTACCTGATCTTTTTCTGGGACCCTATGACCAGCCAGCCGCATGATGTGGATGTGAAGGCCCTTTTACGATTGAGTGTGCTCTATAATGTGCCAACGGCGAGCAACCGGTCAACAGCCGATTTTTTAATCACCTCGGCTTTGTTTGCCGATCCAGATTATAAACCAATAGTAAAAGATTATTCTGTTTACTTACACCGAAATACATTTTAGTGTGCATTTTACTTTGGTTTGTGAAGTGAAAGGCAGCCTTTGTCAGAACTAATTTTTTGGCTAATTTTGCAGTTTCAATTTTTGGCCCCATAGTTCAAGGGATAGAATGGAAGTTTCCTAAACTTTAGATCCAGGTTCGAGTCCTGGTGGGGCTACAAACTCTCTTAACAGCTTGCTGTTGAGGGGTTTTTTGTTTGAAGGAGTGTTTTGAATAATGATAGGATTTTGCTTGATTTATCAGTTCAAAGCGTAGGTTAATTTGCTGGCTCATAAACTTAAATCCATTTCCTACCCCATAAGCAGCCAAAGAAATTTTGATAATAATTTGACTTTCAAGTAAATATTTAGTACTTTGGGAGGGTTAAAAAACGAGCGAAAACTGAAATCAGTAACAACAATATAGTTTCAAACGATAGTAAGTATATATTCATACAATTATTCATACAGTTATATTGAACAATCACAACATAAGTAGGCTGGCGCACTGATCAGTTTTAATACCATGAAAAAGTTAGTTTTAATTTTGAGACTGTTTAAAATTCATTTAGAGATTCGATTAACCATCAATCGAATCATGGATAACTGGATAAATGCGATGCCGGATTCGGGTAATCTTTCATAATCTTTGGACATTCTTCGATGAAAAGAAAGCCAGGCAAAAGTTCGTTCTACTATCCATCGTTTGGGTAAAACTTTGAAGGTGTGCGGTTCATTTCTTTTTACGATTTCCAGTGTCCAGTCATATTGAATACGAACCCACTCAATCAATTCCCCAAGATAACCACCATCAGCAAATATTTTCAGAATACCTGTGAGGTATTTATCCTTCAGGGACTTCATGACCGCTCTGGCACCCACACTATCATGGATATTGGCAGCATGAATTACGACGATCATAATCAAGCCCATCGTATCAACAACAATGTGTCTTTTTCTTCCCTTGGTCTTTTTGCCACCATCATAGCCAACATCTCCTTCACAAAGGTTACAAGCCTTTACACTTTGGCTGTCAATAATACCAACCGACGGGGTAGGTTTTTTCCCAATACCTACTCTTACTTTTTCCACAAGAACATCATGAGTTTCTTCGATCAAGCCATCTCTCTTCCATTTACGAAAATAGTAATAAACCGACTCCCATGGCGCATATTCTTTGGGAAGCATTCGCCATTGTATTCCGCTTTAAGCAATGTAAAGAAGAGCATTCATAATATCTCGCAGACAATATTTTCTTTTTCGTTGGTTAGGATCAACAATATTTTCAATAACTTGCCATTGGCTTTCGGTCAAATCGCTTGGATAAATTTTCATGATAGTTTGTTTTTTAGGTTATTACAAACTGAAGAAATCTATCCGTCGATTACCGAAGGCTTTTTTACTTTTTATTTACATTCGATTGTTAATCAGTATAATGAACAGTTTATCTCAAATTTTTAAACAGACTCTTATGGGTTCAAAAATTTTTTGGTTCGGTTTAGCATATTCAATTTTAGGTTTACAGCATAAAGCCACGAATCCATAAAATGCAGGTTTCCAAGCGGAAATAAATCCTTCAACGATTCCTGATAAACGCCGGCAGGATCCACATCAGGACAAATCAGGTAATGATCCTGAATGTAGGCGCCTGTAAAATAGGGAATTGTATCATAAGCAGCTTTAGCTTTGTTATAGCGAACAATACCCATATGTGCAGACTTGTCGGCAGGCGTTGCATCTGTTTTCCAGTTCAACGGATTAATACAAACAACAGATTGATTGATCCGTGGCGACTTTGCCTCAATAGTTGTAAGTGAATTGTAGAGAATAATCACGCCGGTGTCGTCGGCATTTTGGGCTGGTTTAAGTCGTTCAGGATAAGCCGACAATTCTTCTTCCGTAATTTGCCAGCCGATCAGATAAGCAGCAATCATATTGTTAAAATCTACAGGATTGGGGTGATTTTTAAGCAATTCGAGCAAGACAGAAGAACCCTGACTATGCCCAAGCAGGATAAATGGTCGCCCCCGATTGATATTATTTAAATAGTATTGAAATGCCGTTGCAATGTCATTTACAGGGATTTGGCTTTTTTCTTTGAGCCTGTAATCATTCGGCGAATCCACATAAACGGTCATTGTGATCTGTCGGTAATAGGGCGAGAAAAAGTTAAAATCGTCACCCGCATAAATTTCTTTGTTAAAACGTTGGTTTCCAATTGCTGCTAGTCGCTCATCCGTTTTTGAAACATCGGTGTAAATCATCTCGTGACCCTGGCTGTCTTTAAAAGCGGTTCCCAAAGTAGGATACACATAAAAGATATCCACAGCATGAGAAACAGATGTTAAATCATCTGCATACCAGTAAGTTTCGTTTGCATAAACAGGTTCCGGAGGGATGAAAGTGGATTGCGAAATAATGCAACTGCTTGTTAGAAAAAAGAAAATGAATAAGACAAGCTTTCGATTCATATCACTTTAATTTGTTCAAAGTTAGGCATTATTAAGGTTTTTTAAGCAATTAAAACGATCTAAAAGTTCTTTTAACCCTTTAAGCAGTAATTATTAACGTACTTTTGTACACAGATATTTAAGTTATACGAAGCACAATCCCTTTATGCTCAAAAACCATGGCCAGAAGCTGGCTATTCAGTACGGCACACAGGCAATCACTTACGATCAGTTTTTTGCCGGCCTGACGAAGTTTTCAAAACAATTTTCTTTAGCAGCGGGTTCACATGCAGTAATTTTTGCTGAGAATTCGCCGGCTTGGGCTTTGGCATTCTATGCCATCTGGCAAAAAAGCGGGGTAGTTATTCCGGTAGATTTTATGTCGAGCACAGCAGATGTTACCTACATCTTAAAGGATTCTTCTCCTGAAGTGATATTTTGCTCCGAAACGGCTGCAAAACTTATGCAGGAAGCTATTTATATGGCTGATATTCAGACGAAACTTATCATATTACCTCAGCAATTTGAGACAGAAAACTCAACTGATGAGGTTGGAGAAATGCCGGAATATCAACCTGACGACACTGCTGTTATCATCTACACCAGTGGCACAACGGGCAGTCCGAAAGGCGTGATGCTGACTTACCGCAACCTCAAGCAAAATGTGGATGCCGTATCAAAAGGAATTAAAATTTACCACTCCGATTCGCGGGTGATGGTATTGCTTCCTTTGCATCATATTTTTCCACTGGCCGGAACGCTTATTATACCGATGTCGCTTGGAGCCACAATTGCAATCAGCCCTTCCTTAAAAACGGAGGACATACTTAAAACCTTGCAAGACAATAAAATAACTATTATTATTGGTGTGCCCCGTTTGTATGCAGCAATTCACAAGGGCATAAAAAGCAAAATTGACAAAAGTGCTGTGGCCAGATTGCTTTTCAAGGTTGCGAAAAAATTACAATCCAAAGGATTTTCGAAGAAGATTTTCAAGGCTGCGCATCAGAAATTTGGCGGGGCAGTTGAGTTTTTGGTTTCAGGTGGTGCAGCACTGGATCCGGAGGTAGGTAGCGATTTTCAAACCCTTGGTTTCGAAGTGCTCGAAGGTTATGGCATGACCGAAGCCGCTCCGATGATCACTTTTACGCAACCCGGACGTGTAAAAATTGGTTCGCCTGGCCATGTAGTGGCGGGTACAGAATTGCGAATCGTTGATGGCGAAATCACGGCACGCGGGCCTCATATCATGAAAGGCTATTACAACAGGCCGGACGAAACTGCCGAAGTGATCCGTGATGGCTGGTTGCACACCGGCGACCTGGGCTATGTGGATGAGGAAGGCTTTTTGTTTATCACCGGACGGAAGAAGGAAATCATTGTATTGTCCAACGGAAAAAATATTAATCCGGCCGAGCTTGAAGCTGAACTGTTAAAGCCAGAGTTAGTGCAGGATTGTGCAGTTTATTATGCCGATGATCAACTTCAACTGATTGTTGTGCCTCATAGTAATGAGAATCTGCCATTGGATCAGCTGGAGATGAACTTGCGCGAAAACTTACTCAAGCCTTTTAACGAGAAGGTTTCTTCCTACAAACGGATTCACCGGATTCAATTTACCAATGAAGAGCTACCCCGAACACGACTAGGGAAACTCCAACGATTCCTATTAGCCGATCTCGCTAAGGTAAACTCAATGGATGAAACCGATATTGTGGTTGAAATTGATAATCTGGTTTATCCTTTACTGGCAGCTTTTATAGAAGCAGAAAAGTGCCGCAAACCACTACCTACCGATCATATTGAAAGTGATCTGGGTTTTGATTCATTGGATAAGATTAGTATGCAAAGCTGGATCGAACAAACCTTTGGGCTAAAAATTGAACCCCATGAGCTAACGAATTATACTTCCTTGTTGGCACTTAGTGAATGGATTGCTGCACATAAAACACGGATAGAAGATTCTCATATCAACTGGGCCGAAATCTTACGCGAAAAGGTTCAGCTGCAATTGCCTGCCACCTGGTTTACAGGTAATCTTGCTGTTTGGTTTTCGCGTGCTTTCTTTAAATTGTATTTCAGATTTCAGACCATCGGACAACAAAATTTGCCTGAAGGGCCTTTTATCTTAGCCCCAAACCACCAAAGTTTTTTTGATGGCATGTTTGTGGCTTCTGTTCTGCGTTACAAGCAAGTGCGTGGCACCTATTTTTATGCCAAGGAAAAGCATATTCGCCCACGCTGGTTAAAATTTCTTGCAAATCGTAACAATATCATTATCATGGATTTGAATCGCGATTTGAAAGCCTCGATCCAGAAAATGGGTGAGGTATTACGCATGAAAAAAAGCCTGATCATCTTTCCGGAAGGCACACGTACTGCAAACGGGCATCTTGGCGATTTTAAAAAGACTTTTGCCATTCTCGCCAGCGAACTAAAAGTACCTGTTATTCCGGTTTCCATCAGCGGTGCATTCGAAGCTTTGCCAAGAGGTAGTTTTTTTCCGAAGCCCTGGAAAAAAATCAGGGTTGAGTTTCTCGAACCCGTTTATCCAGAAAATCATTCTTACGAAAGCCTGGCCAGTAATGTGCGCGAACGCATTCAGCAAAAACTTAGTAGCTGATAAAAAGTAAACGCCTATATTTGAAAGCCTTATTTGAAAGGTTTTGTTGCAAAAATTTATCAAGCTGATCGAAAATTTAAGCCTGCATGTTGTGGCAGGCTCCATTTGTAGTGCACTATTTGCATCATTTGTGCTTGAAGTTACATTACCTTTATGGTTGTTAGTATGTCTTGTATGGTCTGTTCATACATTGGATCACTTATATACGATGCAAGAAGGAATCAGGGAAGGATAAAAAACAGCAGACATCAGTTTCATGAACAGCATTTTAAAAAGTTGCTTTTTGTATTGTCGTTGACAAGCCTGACAGGGGTGCTGGTTTTTATTCGTTTTACTGGTTTTCCAATGTGGACAGCGGCTGGCGTATTGGCTGGTTTTGCCTTGATACATATTTTGTTAGTCAGCTCTCCAGTTTTTTCAAGGAAATTCTGGCTACAAAAAGAGGTTCAAATTGCACTGATTTATAGTGTTGGCATATGGCTTGGAGCACTACATTATAAAGAAAAGCCGTTTGATATACAGACGTTTATGGTTTTATTGGGCTTTACATTACTCGCATGGTGGGAAACAAGTTTTGTAGCATTCTATGAAATGGAAACTGATTTAAAACAGCAAAACATTTCTTTGGCATCCCGACTAGGTGATCAAAAAACTAAGAAACTGCTGCTGCTGCTGTTGGTTCTTCAGCTTGTATTTTCTTCGGTTCAGCTTTTATTGTTTGAGGGCTCAATTGACAATGCGAATCTAATCTTGCTTACCCATGGGTTTAGCTTTCGTTTTTTTGTTTCTATTTCGGAAAAATCTTTCCAAAGCAGGGCTTTTGCATTTTGTTGGAGAATTGGTCTTTTGTCTTCCGGTTTTGGTTTTTCTTATCTAAGAAATAAACAACATACTCCCCACATCGGTTAATACCTCATTACTTAGCGATACAATTTGATAGCCAGCATTGTAAGTGAAACGTAAAAGACTTTCATACTCTTTAAGGTATTCCGGATTGCCACAGAGGATTAATTGTTGTTGACAAATTCCACAGCTTCCCCCAAAAAAGCCGTGCTTATGACCAGTTAATTTGATTTGATTAGGTTCAATGTAAAGCACTGATTTATTAATACTTTTAAGCTGTTGTGAGATGCTTTTATCAGAACAAATAAAATGCTGCTCATCTAAACTAATCAAGTTACAACGCGTATATCCTTGATTAACAGTTAAATATTCATTTGGATTATACTGCTCAATAATTTTTCTGTCCGTATGCTTTATATTGTGAATCAAAAGCTTGGAAAGTGCTACGGCATTATAAACTGCTGTTTCAGGATATTTTGTACCGGGGTTTTTGTCCCCACTGATCCAATTAATTTTTGCGCTGTCGAGTTCTTTTTTTTTTATTTCTGAAATTTCTGGTGCAGCGATCAGCATTTTAGGGTGCTGACAGAAGAAAATATCCGGATGGGCAGAAATGGAAGGATATACTTTTTTGTTTGGTTCGAGCCAAAGCGGTTGGGCAATCCTGGCCAATTGCTTTTTCGCTTTTTCGGGCATACGGCTGTCGGCAATTACCATCATGCCTCATGAATTTTAATAGAAAATTCGCGACCAATAAGCGATTTATCTGCCTTGAAATAAATTTTACGATAGCGTTTTTCAAGTAATTTTCTGTTCTGACTTTTAAAACCGGCAGCATGATTTAGTTGGATGGGCGGCACTGCTAATTCAATTACTTCTGCTTGAGGCCAATCCGAATAATTTTGAAACTGCTTTTCCCATAATTTGGAATACACAAGCTCTGCAAATTGAGGATGATACGGACCTGCAATAAAAGAATCAGCATTTAATTCTTCCGAGGGATGCAGACCCATACGCAAAACTTTTATACTGTTAGATTCGAAATATTCATAAAGTTTAGCAGTTTGATCTACTGCTTCGTTAAGCTGAAGTGGATGGTATTTTCCGGCCAGATAAAGTTGTTCAAGTGCAGTTTCTTTTATCACCAAACAGGGATAAATACGCGTCTCTTTTGCTCCAAAGGCATGCAGATCACGGGCTGTTTGCATGGTTGTTTCAGCATCGTCTTTCGGAAGCCCGATCATCATTTGCAGGCCAAGTACAAATCCAGCTGACAAAATTTGTTCAGAAGCTCTGACAATTGCTTCTCGCACATGTCCACGACCACTAGCCTGGAGCACTTTATCGCTGGTTGATTGTGCTCCAAGTTCGATATGCGTTACGCCAGAGGACTTAAGCATTTCAAGGATTACCATATCAATATAATCCGGACGTGTGCTTATTCGGATACCCGAAATAAATCCTTTTTCCAGATAAGCCTGACCAAGTTGTAAATACTCTTTTTGAAGGTTTTTGGGAAGACCGGTAAAGTTTCCACCAAAAAAAGCAAGCTGAACCGAATGTTTTTCTGTTTTAAAACTTCTGAGGTGAGTATCAATCTTATCGATAATTTCCTGATTTGACGGAATTTGTGTCTGGCTACTGATGGATACCTGATTGCAAAAAACACAACGGTGCGGACATGCCAGTTCTGGCATAAAAATTGGTATGTTGTAATGTTTCATGCAAAGGCAAAATTAAGAAGCTTAACGGACAAAATTGTTACTGGCAAATGTATATTTGCTTAATTTTCAAAATGTCGTATCAAAATTCAATAATTTTGCCCTTTTGGAGTTATTGTTAAATAAATAAAATTATGATGCAGATGAAAAGAACGAACATTTCGTTTCAGCGTATCAGTTTGATTATGTTGATCGTAGTGATTGCACTGGGAGGTGCCACAGGATGTAAAAGCAAGAAAAAGCTGGCCAAGGAACAGGCTGCTGCAGAGTATGCCGCCCGCGTTGAACAGGCAACCAGAGATCTTACTGCCATTTTGAACGATGACAATAGCTGGTCATTGGAAGAAAAAGAGCGTCGGGTTGCTACTATAAAAGGCTGGAATTTGCAGGACGAAAATGTTTTAAATTTGATGGATCAGGTGGAAGACAAACTGGCTCAGGAAAGAGCTGATGCCATGCGAAAAGCAGAAGAAGATCGATTACGTCGTGAGGAGGAGGAACGATTACAGCGAGAAGCAGCCAAGTACAACAGTGTCGAAAATCAGTTTATGGCCATTGCTGCTGCTCCCGATGTTAATACAGCAAACGAAAAAATTGATCAGGCTATGCGGTTGTTTGCATCTCCGGATGTGCCTGTTCTGGTTATTATCAGTCAGGTTGGTGGTTTTAATGATTACGACAAACCTACTACCATCAGCAAATACCTTAATTACCTGAAAGATCAAAAGGTTTATAACAATCGCATCGAACAGGTGAAATATGACGGAAATGGAAAAATTATTGAATTGGAACTGATAAAAAAGTAAGCAAATGAAAAAGATACAATTCATCATTGCCGTTTTGATCGGCATATTTTCAGTGAATATAGTTCAGGCACAGGACGACCTCAGTCCCGAAAGAAAACAGGCCATCGACAGCCTGGCACTCGAAAAAGTACGCGACCTGAGCAAATACATCAGTATTATTGGCAGCAAAACCACACCTTGGAGCGAAGCGAACCGTGTGATCGACCGTGCTGATGAACTTTTTATGGCCGGTGCCGAAATAGGTGTTTCCTCAATTAGTCGTCCCGAAGTGGCCTATTACAAAGTGCGTCAGTATTTTGAAAGGCTGATGCGTTTAAATTATGATCGGGTTGAAATCGAATGGTTCAAGATTGAATATGTGAGCGATTTGCAACGACAACCAGATGGAACTTATGTGGGTGTGATCACGATTTTCCAGAAGTTTAAAGGCTACGATAAAGAGGGCGGTCTGGTTTATGAAGATACCACCAAAAAAGACATCACCGTTTATGTAAAACGCAAAGAAACCCAAATTGGCGGACGCATCATTGGTTTCTGGGATGTGTTGTTGGGTGATATGCGAGTGAAGGAGACAAGTAAGTAATTTTTTCTGATCATAAAAACTTTAACCCCGTTTGGAGATTGATCCGGACGGGGTTCATTGAAAGAATATGCGTAATAGCTGCAATAGAATTACTTTGGGTAAACTGGTGTTTTTGCAAATAGCAGGGTTTTTGTTATTGTTTTCGGTGCTTGGTCTGGAAGCCCAAAACCGTGGTCTGGGTAACGCCCAGGTAGATGAAACAGCACTTTATGCCATGACCAAGCAGATGAGTCAGTTTTTTAGCCGTTTCAACAATGAGGAAGATCAGTTTGGTGAAAAACTGCAGCCTTCCAGCCAGGAATGGCGAAATCAGCAGCAACGAAGAACAGTGTTGCCGCTATTATTCGACAACCATAATCCACGAACTTCCGGCAGCTTGCGCGATTATTTTATTGATGACCTGACAAACTCCGATTCAAGTTTTCTTCAATTTAAAGGAGGGCGCTGGTATGCCGAGGTTTCCTCAACATTTCTGCATCAGGGCGAGGAAGTACAAATCATACTGATTTTGATGATTGAAAAAGAAAATCTGGGATCAAAATGGGTGCTTACTAATGTTTATTATCCGGCTTTTAGTCAGTTATTTCCAACGGGCGAAATAGCCGAACGCGAAAAACACTTTTTGCATCCTATGAGCCACGAGCTGGATTTTATGAATATCTACAAAGCGTTTCAGAGACCTGAAGTTATTGAATATTATGCCTCGGGCAATTATCAACCGGATTATTTGTCTTTGTTTTTTTATGAGGTAAAAAAAGGAAATCTGAAATTTAAAAGCGTGGATAAACTTAAATTCCATATCTTTCAAATCAAAAATTGGTATTTCGAAGTAAACTGGTTCAATCGAAGTGGCAATAATACCGGATGGCTTATTTCGAATTTGATGTATGTTGCTGAAAATGAAAAAGAAAAACTATTAATGTTTTATCAACCATGAGAATATTTACCCTGTTTAGCCTGCTGATGTTTATTAGCATTTCGGGTTTTTCCCAGCCTCAGGAATTAGATCCCGACATTGATCAGTACAAAGCGGAATGCAGGCAATTGGTTGATTTTTTAGAAGGAACCCTTAATTTCCTGGGCGATTCAACAGCCACTGTGCAGGAAAAGGAAATTGTGATTAACCAAAGCTTTGCCAAGATTTTCAGAGATTCAGAGGTTCAGGTAGAAGATGATCTGGACGAGAACCGCGAAACACTTGTTAATAAAGATGTTCAGGCCTATCTGAAAGATGTGGATTTCTTTTTTAAATCGGTGAGATTTCAATTCGACATTCAGCAGATTGACCAGCTGGCAAATCAGGAAGGTGCCCTTTATTTTAAAGTCAGGCTGATCCGCCAACTGGACGGAATCACAGTTCAAAACCAGCACGTAAGCAGCAGTCGCGAACGCTTTGTGGAGATCAATCTCGATCCTTTTAAAAAGGATTTAAAAATAGTGAGTTTTTATACTACCAAACTCAACGAAAAGGAAGAACTCCGCAACTGGTGGAACAATATGGCTTATGAATGGCGTAATTATTTTGGTGAGAATATGCTGGTTTATGATACTCTTGCCATCACGGATATTTTGCATCTGACAGCCGATTCTTATGTGGCCCTCAGGCCTTATACGGTGATCCGAAACGATAGTTTTTTGATCGTTGATCAGGATACGCTGCCTATGGCAATGCGCGAGCAATTATATGGACACCGGCCTGACACAGTAATTTTTTTGAACGACACCACTCTACAATGGCTACCCGACACCATTCCGGCCGATTTGTCGCCTGTGTATGCACAGCTGCGTTCGTTTACCAATCTGAAAGAGGTAAATATTGCATATAAAACCCATTTCACCGATCTAAAACCACTTGCCCAACTCAACAACCTGCAGCTGATCAATTTCAGCAATACGCCTATTCAGGATATCTCACCTCTGCGAAACCTAAACAAATTACAAGCGATTTATTTCAGCGGCACAGAGGTTAGCGATCTGAGTCCCTTGCAATATTCTGTTAATATCCGTGAGCTCTATGCTTTCGAAACACCACTTCGGGATTTGGAAACCATGCGCTATTTCAGGCAGCTCGAGAAGTTGTATTGTTTTAATACCTCAATTCAGGATTTAGCACCTGTTTCGGATCTGACAAGCCTAACCGCTCTCAGAATTTCCGGCACCAATATTACTGATTTGCAAGCCCTGAGTAATCTACTAAACTTACAATTGCTGGATGTAAGTCATACAGCTGTTGAATCTGTTGAGCCCATCAGCCGGATGCAAAACCTTCAATTGCTGAACCTTGATCATACCCCGGTATCAAACATCAAAGCTTTGAGTCAATTAGAGGCTTTATCCATTTTGCAGTTAAGCTACACTAACATCAGCTCGCTTCAGGATTTAAAGGAATTGCCAAACCTCACAAAGATCTATTGTGATCACAGCCGGGTCACGAGCGAACAAGCTATTGGTTTTATGCGTGAAAGGCCTCAAGTGCTTGTGATTTACGAAACAGAAGCGTTAAAGGATTGGTGGAACGGGCTACCGATTTACTGGCGGGCTATTTTGGCAGAGCAAAGTGGAATAAGCAGTAATCCGGGAACAGAAGAACTGCATCAGATTATGAATCTTAAAACTCTGAACCTGAGCGGTAACGCTTATCTTCAGCAGCTTGATCCAATTGCCAGGCTTTCATTACTCGAACAGCTCTGGCTTCCCGGAACTGAAATAACAGACTTGTCACCTTTGTCGAATCTGTTTCTCTTGCGGTCGGTTGATGTATCCGATACCCGCGTGGCTGATTTAGGTCCAGTGCGGAATTTAAAGAATCTGGAAACCCTCAATATCTCAAATACAAGAGTTGAATCACTTGAACCACTTAGCGAGCTCGATCAGCTTAAGCTGGTTGATGCAGACGGGAGCCGGGTGGCAGCCTCACAGGCTAATAAACTTAAATCCGTTCAACCAGATGTTCTAGTGATTTATCAAACCCGCGAACTGCAGTTGTGGTGGGGTAATCTCCCCGAAGCCTGGCGCGAAGTTTTCGCTGCTGAAGTGCCGCTAAATGTTAATCCAAACGCAAAACAGTTGCAGCAGATCGCTGATCTGAAGGAGATAGAGCTTGAGGGTGCTGAGTTTGTGAGTTTGCAGCCTTTGACTAAGCTCTCATTTCTTGAAAAATTAAAGGTAAATGCCTCCGCGATTTCGGATTTGAGTCCGCTATCGGATAAAAAATGGCTCAAACAAATTGAAATTACTGGTAGTCCGGTTGAAAACCTGAAGCCACTTTCAGGTCTGAAGCAGCTTGAAGTATTAAATATTGAAAGCACTCCGGTAAGTGATCTTAGTCCGCTGGAAGGATTAACAAATCTAAAAGTCGTCAATGCCGGCGGAACTCAGATCAAGTCCTTGAAACCACTGGCAGATCTTCATAAACTGGAAGAGGTTTCGATTTATAATACACGCGTAAGAAAGCTTAGTCCGGTAGATCAACTGCCCGCTTTGAAGCATTTAAGATGTTATAATACAAGGCTTAGAGCAAAGGATATTGAAGCACTCAAAAGGGAAAGGCCAAAATTAAATGTGTTGTTTTACTAAAACCTGATGCCTCAGTTTTTTAGTGACTATCTGACATCTCAAATTCGAGTAAGCCTCCCTGCAATAAAGCCTTGTGGCTTAGCTTGAAATCTGTAATGGGATTTCCGTTCAGCAGTACTTTTTTTACATAAATATTTTTTTCTGATTGATTTGTGGCAATAATTTTAATGAATTTACCATTACCTAAATCCACAAGAGCTGATTTTACTGACGGACT
This sequence comes from Bacteroidales bacterium UBA6229, assembly GCA_002440975.1. Lineage (GTDB taxonomy): Bacteria > Bacteroidota > Bacteroidia > Bacteroidales > F082 > UBA5536. The sequence continues at coordinate 60,659 of DJWN01000103.1, read as the reverse complement.
TCCAATCACATACACATCGCTTCCCGGACAAACCGGATAAAAGCCCAGCGCACTAAAAATATACCAGGCCGACATTTGCCCACAATCATCATTACCACATAAGCCATCAGGCGCATTGCCGTACATGGTTTTTTGAATCATCCTGACATGCTCCTGGGTTTTTTCGGGTGAATCGGTATAGTTAAACAAATAAGGAATATGGTGCCCCGGCTCATTTCCATGCACATACATACCAATGATGCCATCACGTGTAATGTCTTCATTTTTCGCAATATGGTCATCAGAAAGTTCTAATGTAAAAAGACTGTCGAGCTTGGCATCAACAGCAGCTTTGCCACCCATTAAGTCAATCATTTCCGGAATTTGATGCGGAACGTAAAAGCCGTAATTCCACGCGTTTCCTTCGATAAAACCCTGACCATGCGTGTCGAAAGGATCAAACTGAGACCTGAATGAACCATCAGCCAGGCGAGGATGCATAAATCCACTTGTAGGATTGTACTGATTGAGGAAATTTCCGGAACGGGTTTCAAATTCGTGTTTAACGCCAATATTTTCAGTTTGGGAAGCAATTTGTGCGATACACCAGTCGTCATAGGCATATTCCAGGGTTTTACTAACCGCATTACTGCTTTTGTCCTCCGGAACATATCCCAGCTGCATATAGTGGTTTAAGCCATCGTATAAGGGATATTGTGCTGTTTGAGCTGCTGCGTTCAATGCCCGGTTTACATCACCTTTGTAAGTCCCTTTTATGATGGCATCAGCCAAAACGGAAACGCTGTGATAGCCAATCATACACCAGTTTTCGTTGGCATAATGCGACCAAACCGGCAACATGGGATGAACACTCTGATCAAAATGTGCCAGCATTGATTCGGCCATGTCATGGCTTCGCTGAGGTTGTATCAGGTTAAAAAGCGGATGAAGAGCCCTGTAAGTATCCCACAACGAAAAGATGGTGTAATTTGTAAAGCCTTCAGCCTGATGTATTTCCTGATCTAATCCCCGATAACGACCATCTACATCCATATAGGTTATCGGACTTAAAAAGCTGTGATACAAAGCAGTATAAAAAACTACTTGATCCTCCTCATTGATTGTCTCAACCTGTATTTTTGAGAGTTCCTGATTCCAGCTTTGTTGTCCTTCGAGCACCACACGATCAAAGTCCCAGTGTGGTATTTCGCTTTGCAGATTATTCAATGCCGCTTTTGCACTTACCGAAGAAAGTCCTACTTTGACAAGTAATTCCTTGTTGGCAGGCAGTTTTGGCTCAAGCCATATCCTGATTTTTTGTCCGGCAATTTCCGGAAAGTTTTGGCTTTCATCAAATTTTCGATAAAAGCCATTGTAAACAGAGTTGTCATATTTTTTATGACCATAGTTTTGTAAAGGAGCACTGAGTACTATTGCAAAATATACGGTTCTTGTGCGTGCCCAGCCGCTTGTTTGACGATATCCTGTGATTAAAGTGTCGTTTTCGACCCGAACGAAAGTCCAAACATTTTTATCCTCATAGTTGTAAATACCGTGAATCAAATCCAGGATAAGGTAGTTTTGCGAAGTATCAGAAAATGCGTAGCGATGAAATCCGACACGAGTTGAAGCAGTGAGCTCGGCATTGATGTCGTAATCCTGAAGTTTTACCTGATAATAATTTGGTGCTGCGTTTTCGTTAGCGTGATCAAATCGGGAGCGATAACCACTTGCCGGATTTAAGGCTGTGCCGGGGTTGAGTTTAAGCTTTCCCGAAACCGGCATAATAAGAATATCACCCAGATCGGAATGGCCTGTTCCGCTGAAATGGGTGTGGCTAAAGCCCACGATAGTTGGGTCATCATATTGATATCCTGCACAATAGGCATAAACATCGGGATTATATTTTCCGGATTTTTCATAGCTTACCGTATCAGTGTCGGGGCTTAGTTGTACCATTCCAAATGGAACCGTAGCTCCGGGAAAAGTATGTCCCATGCGTTGTGTTCCGATAAATGGATTTACAAAATCAATTGGATAAGATTTGTTCTGTGCCTGGTTCTGCGTAAAAAGGACAAGTGTGAGTAAGAATGAAACGATGTACTTAAACCTCATTATTTCAGCGTTTAAAGCTCTAATAAATAGTTTTATATGGTAAGACATGATTTTTGATCTGTTGGGTGTAATGGACAATAATTTTTACTTGAATTTGAAAATTTAGTGATCATCAGCATAGCAGGCAGCTCCTATGATACCGGCCATATTTTGTAAACTGGCCGGTAGTATCTTTGCACTGGTTGTAAGCTGAGATTTGAATTTGTCAAATTTTTTGCTGGCACCTCCGCCCAGAATAAAGAGATCCGGAGAGAAGAGCATCTCCAGATGTAAAAGGTATTCATTGAAACGCTTGCCCCATTCTTCCCATGTCAGGGATTCACGTTCACGGACTGCCTCAGAGCAGTACTTTTCTGCACTTTTACCTTTAAATTTGAGGTGACCTAATTCTGTTCCGGGCAGCAGTATATCATGATGAATTATTGCTGAACCTATACCGGTGCCAATAGTAAGTATCATCGCCATGCCAGCATGACCTTTCCCGGCACCAAACCGTAGCTCGGCCAAACCGGCAGCATCAGCATCATTGACCACAAAAACCTTTTGACCGGTGATAGCTGAAAACAATTCTTCCACAGGAACATCAACCCAGCTTTTATCGATATTGGCAGCGGTTTGTACCAGACCATTCCGGATAAGAGCCGGAAATCCACATCCTATCAGGCCAGTAAAGGAAAAATGATTTACAAGTTCATGCACTGTTGTTGCCACAGCTGTAGGCGTTGCCGGTTGCGGAGTTGCTATGCGATGTCTCTCGGTGATCAGGCTTCCGTCAGTAGTGTTCACAACAGCACCTTTTATGCCGCTGCCGCCAATATCTATCCCTAAAATTTCCATGGTTTGAGTTTTCTCAAAAGTAGGAAGAATTTGTAAGTTATCAGATACAACTTTGCTTATGAAACCTGGGATGCTATTTGCCTGAATTTGTTTTGTGAGCTCAATTCGCGATAGAGCGAAAAAGAAAAAGGTTACAGGCGATAATGCCAGTAACCTCTTTAATTTGCGTGGAGCATAACGGAATCGAACCGTTGACCTTTTGACTGCCAGTCAAACGCTCTAGCCAACTGAGCTAATGCCCCAATGCGGCTGCAAAAATACATTTTTTTGTTTTGTTCTTCAAAATAAATTTAACCTAACAGGCTTAAATCAGTTTTAAGAAAGATTTTCCCAATACCATTTGCAGGCTTCCTTCAGTCCTTCTTTCAGATTAAACTGCGGATCATATCCCAGCAGTCTTCTGCCTTTTTCGATAGAAGCCAGTGAATGAGGAATATCGCCTTGTCGGTATGGCCCGTGCGTAATTTTCACAGCAGCAATTTCAGGATCGTAATCGGCAAGTGATTCTCTAAGCCAAACTGCTAAATCGTTAAGCGTAGTTCTGTCGCCATAGGCCACATTATACACCTGATTGACGGCTTCGGGATTGGTTGTTGTAGCAGCTTTGATGTTGGCTTGAATTACATTATCAATATAGGTGAAATCACGGCTGTATTCTCCTTGTCCATTAATGATGATGGCTTCGTGGCGCATGAATTGTTTGACCCATTTTGGAATCACCGCAGCATAAGCTCCCTCGGGATCCTGACGCCTTCCGAATACATTAAAATATCTTAAACCAATGGATTCCAATCCATAAGTGCGGGCAAAAACATCAGCGTATAGCTCGTTCACATACTTTGTGATTGCATAAGGTGAAAGCGGTCTGCCAATTTTTTCTTCCACTTTTGGAAGGCTTTCCGAATCGCCATAGGTGCTTGAACTGGCAGCATAAATAAAACGTTTTGCACCGGCATCGCGGGCAGCAATCAGCATATTCAGGCTTCCGGAGATATTAACAGCATTGGTTGTGGCAGGATCTTTAATAGACCGAGGAACAGATCCCAGTGCTGCCTGATGAAAAATAATTTCTTGTCTTTCACAGGCTTTTTGGCAGGTTTGCATATCCCGGATATCTCCTTCCATTAAACGAAATGCCGGATGTTGCACAAAGGGTTCGATATTCTTGCGATGACCGGTAGCAAAATTATCCAGACAGCTAACTTTTGCCCCGAGTTGTAACAATGCTTCTATCAGATTGGAGCCAATAAAACCTGCTCCTCCGGTAACCAAAACCTGTTTATCTTTTAGTTCATCCATGATTTTTTTTTGTGTTTGGCATATCCGCTAAATATTTTTTACCGGTTCAACTTTTGATCTTGGGATATTTAAAGCAATGACCTGACCAACAGCTTCTATTTGCACCATGAGTCGGTGTTTATTACGATAATGCACCATTCTGCCAATCAATCCTTCCATCTGTCCTTGTTTGATCCGCACCAGCTGCCCTTCGTGAATGATGGAGGTGTCTATATCTTCGCGATCTTCCTGTTCATCCAGGTAATAACGGATTGCTTTGATTTGTTCATCCGGAACAATTGTTGGCTTACCTTCGAACGAAACAAAGCGTGCCACATTTGGTATATTTCTAACGGTGTAAAGCAGTGATTCGTGTATATGAACAAAAATGTAGGACCTGAATAATGGTTCTTCAACTTTCTTTTTGCGATCGCTCCACTGCCTGTATCTGGTGATGAGCGGCAAGTACGATTCAATTTCAAGGAAACCAAGCTCTATCTCTACCTTTTTTTCTGCCTTTGAACGGGTATATATGGCATACCAATGCTGTGGCAGGAGTTGTTTTGCAGACTTTTTGGGTAAGTCGGACATAGCCAGCTGCTATATTTTATTCAACAGGCGTTTGAAGAAGCCCGGCCTCTCATCTTTTCCTTCATCAGTATAATATCCGTAACCATATCCATATCCATATCCGTATCCATAACCGTAACCATAACCGTAACCATAGCCATAACCGCCTCCCATGCGGATGTCATTTACAAGGATGTTCATCGGGATATTTCTGTCTTCAATATCCTTGATGATTGATTCAAAAATCTTCTTGTGGGTGTAGTTTTGACGCACGATAAAAAGATTAACATCCGTATGTTTCATCAGCAGAAAAGCGTCTGTTACAAGGCCAACCGGAGGTGTGTCGATAATGATATAATCGTATTGCTCTCTTAATTCTTCAAATAAGGTTTTACAACGATCAGAAGCAATCAATTCGGCTGGATTTGGAGGCACCGGTCCTGCCATGATCAGATCGAAATTATCAACTCTGCCAGAAGGCTGAATAATATCTTTAAGGCTGTGTTTGTTGATTAAATAAGTACTCAAACCATTGGTATTCGACAATCCAAAATCCTGATAGATTTTTGGCTTCCTTAAGTCGAAGCCAAGTAGAACAGTCTTTTTGCCATACATGGCATAAATGCTTGCCAGGTTGATTGAAACAAAGGTTTTACCGGCACTCACCATATCGGCAGTTACTAATATCACACTTTTTTCTTCGCCCTTTACCAGATATTCAATATTAGTTCTTACCGAACGGAAGGATTCAGAAATAGAGGATTTTGGCGAATCAGCCACAACAAGCTGAGTGTCTTTATTGTTGTGCAAAACCTGACCAACAATCGGAAGCTTTGTTATTTTTTCAATTTCTTTGCGGTCAACAATTTTGTCGTTCAGGTAATCGCGGCCCAGGATATATCCAACCGGTATAAGTAATCCCAATAAAAGTGCTATGGTATAGTTGAGTGATTTTTTGGGAAACACCTGACTGCTTAAAGTTGGTTGTGCAATATCCAGGATTTCATTATCAGGCAAATTGCTGGCTTTTGTAATTTGGGCTTCAGCACGTTTTTGCATCAGAAAAGTATAGATAGCATCGTTTAACTGAAATTTACGTTGATAGCCTAACAATAACCGCTGTGTAATGGGCAATTTGTTGAGTTCCTTTTCTAGCTCTCCTATTCTGCGATCAAGATCGTTCAGTGCAATTTCTGAGTTTAGAATGATATTGTTGATGTTTTCGATCAGCGTACGTTTGGTGTTCACAATCTGCGATTCGATGCTTACAACTGTTGGATGCTTATCGGTAGTGGTTAAAAGTTGTTCAGCTTTGAGCGATGAAAGATTAACCAACTCCTGAACAAGCCTGTTGAGCAAAGGGTCTTCAATACCCATGGCACTTGGTGCTACCAGTTTGTCCAGTTCGTTTAAGTTGACCTGGATGTATTGCTGAAGGCTTTTGTAATATTTGGATTTCACCATCAGCTCGGCCTTTTGTTGCTCTAAGTTTTTGAGATATTCAAAAACCTGCTGCGATTGGAAATCCAAATTCATCAGCTCGTTGGAAGTCTGGAAATCCTGTAGTGCAATTTCGGCTCGTGTTAATGAGTCTTGAATGTCAATAAGCTGTCGGTCAATAAATTCGATGGTATTATCTGCTATCTGGTTTTTCTTTTCGAGCCCGCGGTGTAAGTATAATTCAGTGAGTTTATTCAAAAAATCAGCAGATTTTTCTTTGATATTTCCTTTCAAAGAAATCTCCAGGATGGATGCTTCCCGGTTGATCGGCTCAATTGTAAATCCCCGCAGTGTTCTTAAAAGGCTTTGGTAATCATTCAGAGTAAAACTGAATTGTGTTTTGGTGTGAGTTTCGGCATCAAACTTTTCGTTCAACACGATCTTAAAACGGTTGAATTCATTATTTATCCATTCACCAAATTTGTAGGTGCCCGAATAGTTGACCTTTTCCTTTGCTCCTTCCAGTGGTTTACCTTTCAGGTAATCATACTGACTGATGTTTTCGCCTTCTGCAGAAAGTGAGAAGGTTCCATCCGAATTCAGATTAATGTTGTAAAGCAAATTAACTGCCTGATCCCTGTTGTAATCAACTTCTACCGTGAAAGGAGAATTACGATATAATTCTTTCTTGATAAAACCATCTTCTTCGAAATACGAAACTTCAAACTCCAATGATTTTACAACACGATCGCTTAAGGAATACGACATTAAAATGCCAATTTCATTTTGCAGGTTTTGTTGTGTGCTTAATCCGAGTCCGCCCAGCAATGCAGAGGGATCCATCTTGGTTTTGTCGTCTTTAACCAGCACGGAGGTTTTTACCTCATAAACAGGTTTGGTATATTTATTAAACAAGAATGCAACTAAAAGTGCAATAAAAATAGAGATGGCAAAAAGATACCAGAAACGGGTAAACTTGAAAAACAATGCTTTCAGGTCAATGGTTTCTTCTTGTTGGTAGGCTTGAAAATTTTCCACGGTACGAGCTGTTTTTTTAGTTGAAGAAATTGATCAGGAGCAATGCTGTTGAGATGGAAGAAAACACCAGGGCATAGGGGAAGGTGGCAAAGCCAAATTGCTTGATTTTCAATGGCTCAACATAAATAATATCATTGGGCTTAAGGTAGTAGTAATCAGAACTCAAAATGTCAGCCTTTTCCATATCAACCATTATTATCTCTGATCCGGTCTTGGTTTGTCGGATTATTTTGATGTCGTCGCGTTTTGCAAATTCGGTAAGATCGCCGGCCATCGACAGGGCTTCAAAGATATTGATTTCGCTTTGATATACTTTGTATTGCCCCGGACGTCTTACTTCGCCCAAAACGGTGAGGTTAAAGTTTACCAGCTTTACGATAAGCACAGTTTCTTTTAAATATTCATCCAAAATCTCTTGAATCCTTTCTTTGATCTGCTCCACATTCAGATTTTGAACATAAATCTGTCCGGCAAGCGGAAATTCGATAGTTCCCTGTTCACTTACAGTATAGCTGTTCAGATAAATTCCCTGATCATTAACATTGGAACCTCCCGAAGTTCTTTCGAGTGGGTTAAACATCATCGCAGTTTTTTCATCAAGACTAACTACTTTAATGTATAGGTTGTCGCCTGGTTGAATCCTGTAACTGATGGAGCGTTCATTTTCGAATGAGGGCTTCGTCTCTGTTTGATCTTCCATTTGCAGATACATCATCTTTCTTTGTGGCACACAGGAAGAGAGCACAGATACGGCTATCACAAAACCAATTAGAATCCTGGTAACGAGTGCTGGTTTTTGTTTCATTTATAACAGCTTTAGTTTGATGCTTTTTTTTTGCTTTGCGTGCATTGTCTGGTCATTCAATACAAGGCAAATCTAAGCTTGTGGTTAATTGTATAATGATTGTTTTTTTTAATCAAAGATATAATGAAGTTTGGAAGCCGCAAAAATAGTGCAATTTTTTGTCTTCATGAATAAAAAAATTGTTAAGCTGCTGACAAAGCTTTGATTAGGATTGGTTCTTCGATTCTTTGAGTATTATTCCTATTTTTTGAACCGCAGTAAGGTTAAATTTTGTCATTTTGCTCTCAACTCTGATGATTAAGGGTCCTGATTGATCAAAGCTAAAACCTTTAATAACAGAAAGTTCGTGTGTCACCAGCTTTTGATCCTGCTTGCCAGTCCATTCCAGCTTGTCGTTTTTCAGCGCAAAAGTATAGTCGCGCGATCGTGTTGCTCCATTTGGCAGATAGAAAGTAATATTTACATCAATATGATCAGTATAATAGTTTTCGAGGTGTTCAAAGACAAAAAGCACATCCCATTTTGTTACATTTTCTTCAGGCATAAAGGTATATTCCTGAACATCAAAGCGATTCCAGATTTGATTCTCGAAAGAAGTTTCTGATTTGTAGCTGGCCGGCGAATTGCACGAAACACCAAAAACGATCGTCCATACGATCCAGCTAAACAAAAGAAGTCTGTAAGGCCTCATAATTAATCAGTTAACGTGATTCTATTTGTATTGCAAAAATAAAAATATTTGGATTTTTGGTTGAATAGATTTTTCAAGGATGTTACTTCCGGCCAAAATCAGCTGGAATTTCACCCCATTGATCCGTCTCCCATTTTAAAACAGGTAACCGGAAACTGTTGTTTTTAAGCCAGTTTTCGGCCCGCGCAATTACTTCAAAAAGTGCTTTTGTTTTTGGGTTCATAGGCAGTTTTGTTTTGGCTTTACCAGCTCTCACCCAGTTGATTGCATTACGCGAATCGCTGTAAATGGGATAATTGGTTTTGTTCTTGTGTTGCCAGGCCAGAGCATGGACAATAGCCAAAAACTCACCAATATTATTGGTCCCCTGTTCGTAAACCTTACTTCTAAAAAGTTCGGTGTTTGTTTCTGTAAAAACACCTCTGTACTCCATCTTTCCGGGATTACCCGAACAGGCTGCATCCACACAGATTGAACTTCCGATGGGAGGATTGGGATGGCTGGTAAAGCTTCTGGCAACTTGATTTTCTTTGTAATTTTCAGGACCTGAACCAAAAGCCTGTATCGCTTCTTTTTCGCTCGTAAAGCTTTTATAGCGAGCTCCCTGAAAGCCTTCTACCTGCTTGCGACAGGCATCCCAACTGGAGTAAATGCCGGGCTTGTTGCCAACCCATACAACATAATATTTTTGTTTTGCTGCCATGGCACAAAAATAAGCAATTGTGCTATGCTGCCAATCGTGCTGTTAAGTGGTAATAATTACCTTTGCTCTTTTTTGGCATGGAATTCAAAACAATCCTACTTCTTTTGTTTTATCTTGTAAGTCCTGTTCTGATAAAGAAGGCTTCAAAACATTTTCGCTGGATCAATCGTCTGGGAACGGTGTTGGTAGCTTATGTGACAGGATTGATACTTGGCCAATTAAAGATTATTCCTGAGGGTGCGGGCGTTATGCAGGAATGGGTGATGAATTTAAGTATCCCTTTGGCTATTCCCTTACTACTTTTTGGATCCAGACTTAGCCAATGGAAATTGCTCGCACAAACAGGATTCAAATCGATGATTTTGGCAGTGATCTCCGTGGTTGTCATGGTGTTTTTGGGTTTTGCCTTGTTTCAGGATACCAACAAGGAACTCTGGAAAATTGGAGGGATGTTGGTAGGTGTTTACACAGGTGGCACTCCCAATCTGGCTTCCTTAAAATTGATCTTGGATGTGGATGAAAATACCTACCTGCTGACGCATACCTACGACATGCTTCTTTCGGGATTTTATTTGCTTTTTCTCCTGCTTCTGGGGCAAAAACTATTTGGGATGTTCCTTCCCGCATTTACCGGCAAAAGGGAGCTTAATGCGGATCAGCTAAACGTTTCTGATCCAAATCCAATCAAGGGAAAACTGATAAACATTATTTTTTTAGCAACAGCTTCAGTAATGATTGTAGGTGTATCAGCCGGACTCGGCAGTCTGGTTCCGGAAAATCTGATGATGGCCACCACCATGCTGCTAATCACAAGTTTTGGAATGCTGGGGTCTGTTGTTCCTGTGTTGCGAAATTCATCCCATAGCTTCGACCTTGGAATGTATTTTATTTTGGTTTTTAGTGTTACTGTTAGCTCCATGGTCAACATTGACGAAATGCTTACTGCTTCCCCTCAGCTTATTTATTACATCACCCTGGTTGTCTTTGGCTCTTTATTGCTTCATGTTGTGTTGGCCTACTTTTTCAGGATTGATAACGAAACGGTTATGGTAACTTCAACAGCTTTGATATGTAGTCCGCCTTTTGTTCCGGTGATAACCGCAGCCCTCAACAACAGAGCCCTTGTGCTTCCGGGATTAAGCATCGGAATTATTGGTTATGCCGTTGGAAATTACCTTGGATTTCTGGTTGCAACTTTTTTGCATTGGCTCGGATAACACTGTTCGAAATCGAATACTTCTGAGCGTTCACGCACACTTTTCGTACAAAAAGACTGGTTAGAGTACTTAAAATAAATTGTTTTAAACGACAGTATATCAATGCGATATGATTTTTTGGCATTGTTTATGATATTCTGTTGTCAAATTTTGTGATAGTACCAATATCCGACCACAACATGATTCAATTCAATGGCATACATAAAAGTTATCAAACCGGTACAACAGTTTACATGTTTTAAAAGGTATTGATCTGAAAGTTACGTCAGGCGAGATGGTTGCTGTGATGGGTTCGTCCGGTTCCGGAAAATCAACCCTGCTCAATATTATCGGCCTGCTCGATGTGCACGACAGCGGGGATTATTTTCTGGACGGTAAACTGGTAAAAGACCTGAACGAAACCAAAGCTGCCCAATTGCGCAACAAACATCTGGGATTTGTGTTTCAGTCATTCAATTTGATTAGCTTTAAAAACGCTATCGAGAATGTTGCTCTTCTACTGTATTATCAGGGTGTTCCACGACGAAAACGGAATAAAATTGCCAGAGAAACCTCGAGAAAGTAGGTTTGTTACCCTGGGCCGATCATTTACCCAACAAACTTTCGGGCGGACAGAAGCAGCGATTGGCAATTGCACAGGCTCTCATCGGAAATCCAAAAGTGATTCTGGCCGATGAGCCAACCGGAACACTTGATAGTGTGACCTCGCAGGAGGTGATGGAACTTTTTACGCAGATCAACAAAATCGGAATTACCATAATCATCGTGACGCACGAAAATGATATTGCGCATCAAACCCAGCGCATCATCCATTTGCATGATGGAAAGATTGAGAAAGATCCCAAAAATGGGCATTTTGTTCATCATTCTGAGTATGAAAAAACCATTTAATCCCACGGTATATGTTTGATATTGACAAATGGCAGGAGATTTTTAATACCATTGAGAAGAATAAGCTTCGCACTTTTCTTACCGGGTTTTCGGTGGCCTGGGGTATTTTTATGCTGATCATTTTGCAAGGCTCCGGAATTGGTTTACAAAAAGGGGTCGAAAACCAGTTTAGTTCATCGGCTACCAATGCCATCTGGATATGGAACGGGCAAACAAGCAAACCCTACAAAGGCAATAAGCCCTGACGAAATATCAGGATGAAAAATGAGGATTATGATTTTCTGAAGACACATGTTAACGGACTGGATCAAATCAGTGGTCGATACCATGTGTGGAGCAATGTGCTGGCATACAAAAAACAATCCGGATCGTATGCTATACGCGGCGTACACCCTGATTATCAACAGGTCGAAAAACTTACTCTTTTGAATGGAAGGTTTTTAAATGAAAATGACCAACGTTATAAGCGAAAGAATGTATTGATCAGTAAATTGGTTGGCGATGCGTTGTTTAAAACCGAAGATCCTTTGGGCAAGTATATCAAGATAAACGGGATGCCATTTAAGGTGATTGGCGTGTTTGTGGATGATGACGGAAGAGACGACAATATGCAATTGGTTTATATCTCTATTGCCACGGCACAAACTGTTTTTGGCGGCGAAAGGAATATTCATGGGATGGTAGTAACAGTAGGTGACGCCAACGAAAAAGAGGCAAAAAAGATAGAAGACGACATCAAAACCAAAATGGCTAACCTGCACAGGTATGATCCTGAGGATGAAAATGCCATGTTTTTTTGGAACAGCGTCGAAGAGTTTACCAAGTTTCAGAAACTTTTTGCCAGTATCAGGCTATTTATCTGGGTGATTGGCATTGGTACAATCACAGCCGGTGTGGTAGGCGTAAGTAATATTATGATGATAGTGGTGAAAGACCGCACCAAAGAAATTGGCTTCCGCAAAGCACTTGGTGCCACACCTGGCAGCATTATCAGTTTGATTTTGCAGGAAGCTGTTCTGATCACTGCCTTTGCAGGATACTTCGGGCTGGTTGTCGGGGTTGGATTGCTCGAGCTGGTTTCAGATTATATTCAAACACCTTTTTTCAGAGAGCCCGAAGTGGTTGTTTCTATCACGCTTGGAGCCACTTTGCTGCTGATTATTGCCGGTGCACTGGCTGGTTTTATTCCTGCACGACGCGCTGCTGCTATAAAACCGATCGAAGCCTTGCGGGATGAATAAACTAATTAATAAATGAGCTATGTTTGATCGCGATCGCTGGTACGAGATATGGAGTAGTTTGGCCAAAAATAAGGTCCGAACCTTCTTCACGGCATTCGGGGTGTTTTGGGGCATTTTCAGGCTGATGATCATGCTGGGATCAGGCAATGGACTCGAAAATGGCATTACATACGGCTTGGGCGATTTGGCAACAAATAGCGTTTTCATGTGGACCCGACCCACCACTGAGCCCTATAAAGGATTTCCCAGAAACAGACGATATTATTTTAGAAACGACGATATTCAGGCCTTAAAGGATAATATTCCTGAAATGGGTTTGGTGGCTCCTCGCCTCGAAGGTGGTGGACGACAAGCAGGAAATAATGTGATTTATAAGCAAAATGCCGGGGCTTTTAATATTTATGGTGATTATCCCGAATGGAACAAGATCGATCCGGCCGAAATGGTTCAGGGACGATTCCTCAACGCAAATGATATCAATCATGCCAAAAAAGTTGCTGTGATTGGCCGAAGGGTATATGAAGTCCTTTTCGAAAAAGACGAAAATCCCATCGGGAAATACATCAGGATAAGAGGAGTTTATTTTCAGGTTATTGGTGTTTTTAAACCCAAAAACATGAATTTTAATTTCGGCGGCGACAAAGAACAAAGTATTCATATCCCATTTACAACCTTACAGAAAGTATATAATTATGGGAATATCGTAGCCTGGTTTGCGCTCACTTCTCAACCCGATGTGGATGTGAGTGTTATTGAGCAAAAGGCATCCAAACTTTTAAAGGAACGTCATAGTGTTTCGCCTGACGACCATAGAGCTGTTGGATCAGTAAATCTCGAAAAGGAATTTAAGCAGATGACAGGTTTGTTTATGGGCATAAACGGATTGATTTGGATTGTTGGTATCGGAACTTTGTTGGCCGGTGTGATTGGCATTTCAAACATCATGTTGGTAATTGTAAAGGAGCGAACCAAAGAAATTGGAATTATGCGTGCCCTGGGAGCCTCACCTCTGAAGGTAATCTCTCAGATTGTTACCGAATCTGTTGTGCTAACCAGTATTGCCGGTTATGCAGGCTTGGTTTTTGGGGTGCTGATCATGGAGCTTATTGATAAGAACCTGCCCGAACCCGGAAATCAGGAGACCATGTTTATGCATCCGGTTGTTGATTTTCAGGTGGCTGTGGTGGCTTTGGCCATTGTGGTATTCTCAGGTGTATTAGCCGGCCTCATTCCGGCACGCAAAGCTGTAAGCATAAAACCTATTGATGCACTTCGTTATGAATAAATCCAAATAACACACAAAATAAATTCGATTACTTATGAAAACTATTCTCAAAATTGCTGTCATTCTTGTGATTGTTGTCGTATTTGTAGGCACTATCGTTTATCTCTACAAGAAATCGCAGGCCGAACCGGTTGTGTTTGAAACCACAACAGCTTTCAAAACAGATATCATTCGAAAAACTGTTGCTACCGGATCGGTTATTCCACGAAAGGAGATCGAAATCACACCAAAGGTTTCCGGGATTATCGAAGAAATTTTTGTTGAGCCCGGCGATGAGGTAAAAAAAGATCAGCTGATTGCCAGGGTAAAAATTATTCCGGATATGATCAACCTCAACAATGCTGAATCGCGCGTGAAAAGGGCAAAAATTCAGCTTGAAGAAGCACGTAAAAATCACGAAAGGTATAAATCCTTGTATGAGCAAGAAGTTATTCCGGAGGCAGAGTTCTTGACCTTTGATATCGCCTTTCGCAATGCACACGAAGAGGTGGAAACAGCCGAGGATAACCTGCAGCTTATCCGCGAAGGGGCTACCAAAAAAGCCGGTAACGTAACAAATACGCTAATCCGTTCGACAATTGATGGTATGGTGTTGGACGTGCCCGTTGAGGAAGGCAATTCTGTAATTGAGAGCAATACTTTCAATAATGGAACAGTAATTGCCACCATCGCTGATATGAGTGAGATGATTTTTGAAGGGAAAGTGGATGAATCCGAAGTGGGTAAAATTAGCGAGGGAATGCCGCTTATCATGACTATCGGTGCCATCGAAAATGAAACCTTTGATGCCGTGTTGGAGCATATTTCACCAAAAGGAATTGAAGAAAATGGAACCATCCAGTTCGAGATCAGGGCAGCTGTCGATTTAAAAGAAAACCAGTTTATCAGGGCAGGATATAGTGCCAATGCTGATATCGTATTGGAACGTAAGGATCAGGTGCTGGCCGTAAACGAAGGCTATCTTTTGATCGAAAAGGATACTACGTATGTGGAGGTAGAAGTGGCTCCTCAACAGTTTGAAAAACGCATTGTAAAAACCGGTCTTTCTGATGGAATCAACATCGAAATAATCGAAGGTTTATCAGAAACCGATAAGATAAAAGCTGCTACTCTGTAGCGCTTTGTTGTGTGTTGGTTTGGTACCCGTGGCCGGAGTTTTTCGGCTGCGTGTTTTTTTTGAATATTATACTTCCGATAAAAAGCTGTCGAGGTTGTCAAATTTATGATGATAATCGTCTATCGAACGTTTAATTACTTCCTGGGCTTCTTCAATGCCATAAACATGTGTTATTTCTACATTACTTTCTTTACCGGGCAAATCTTTGTAAGTAAGGAAATAATGTTTCAGCCGGTCAATTACCAGATCGGGGCAATCAGTCATATCGCGATACCCGCCATAAACGGCATCATTATCCAGCACGGCGACAATTTTATCATCGGCCTCGTTGCCATCGATCATCCTGAAACCACCAATAGGTCTGGCTCTTACAAGGATATCACCATGTGTGATGTCTTTCTCTGTGAGCACACAAATATCTAATGGATCGCGATCGCCGGTAATATCGGTACGGCCTGTTTTTTGATTACAAAACTCGGCAACACGACTGGCACAAAATGTTTGGGGCACAAAGCCGTATAAGGCAGGAACCACATTTGAGTATTTTTGTGGCCGGTCGAGTCTTAAGTATCCCGAAACCTTATCTACTTCGTATTTTACGGTATCTGTTGGAACCATCTCAATGTAACAGATTACGACTTCCGGTGCATCAGAGCCAATTTCGACACCATGCCAGGGATGCGATTTGTAACGTAAACCCATCAGCCTGCCAATGGGATCCATGATTTTTGACATAAGTTTTTCAGCTTGCGGTTAGTGGGCGCAAAGTTAGGGCTTTTCGAAACTTTGTTGTGTTTTTATCAGGAAAACTTTTTTGCTTTTATTTGCCAATGTTGATCTGTGCCGGAATGGAAAGATGCCCCTGCATCAGCTTCCACTGTCCCTTATCATTTTTGTCCAGCACACCCGTAAACCGGAGGCCTTCGAAGCTGTGTGCCACACTGTCGTACATAAAATTATAATTCATGGTTTTGGTAAACCAGGCCGTATTGCCCGTGCAGTTGATGCGGATAAACTGATCGCTGGTAGAAATGAGGGTGTTCGAAATGCTGTTAAATTGGTTACGGTATGCCTTGCGGATGTTTTCCCAGCCCATCAGTTTTTCGTGGCTATCGGTTCCGATAAGAATAATGCTGTCGTTGGCTGCCCAGCTTTGTTCAATCATGTTAAAGTCCTCGTTTTCGAGTGCTATTACATAGGATTCAAGCAGGTTTTCAATGGTTTCTATTTCGTTGGCAATTGCCCGATCGGTGGGACAATGGTTGCAGGCTCCTAAAAATAGTAGAAACACAAAGGGTAAAATTTTTTTCATAATATTCAGTTTTTTGAGTTTCGTGTTCAAGAATTTTTCAATCTATGAAGATACAACAATCTGACAGCAAAGGCAGCAAAACAAGCTAATTTAGAATCATTTTAAAGTAATCATTTTGAGCACTAAAGGTAAAAAATTTATGCAACAAGCTGCTTTACAAAGAAATTCATAAAAAATACTTTCCTATTCAAGGATTCTTTCGTAAAATTGCAGCCAATTTCTAACCCCTTGAATCAACCCACATAAATGGCGATCCATAAAGGAATAATTAGAAGCAGATCAATAAGTTACATAGCAACGATTCTGCTTATTGGTTTTTTTGCCTGGTCACTAAATGCGCGTGCTGATGAAGATTTGCACCAGATACTAGAGCATACTGAGGATGAAATGGAAAAAGCAGACCTGAATGCCGGAGAAATTATCATCGGACATATCGTTGATGCCTATGAATGGCATATTGCTGATTACGGACACACGCACATCACGGTTCCTTTGCCTGTTATACTGTATGATGAAGGTGAATGGCATTTCTTTCTGTCATCAAAATTTCATCATGGCAAGGCAGCTTACAAAGGCTTTGAGATAGCCCGGGAAGGCATGTTAAAAGGAAAAATTGTGAAACGCGATGCTGACGGTAACTTTATTCAGCCAATCGATCTCTCGCTTACCAAGAATTCGCTGGCAGTTATTATATACAGCACTATTGTTGTCCTGATTTTTTTGGGTGTAGCCAAATCCTATCGCAGGCGTGAGCGGAAGGCACCTAAAGGATTTCAATCCATCATTGAGCCGATCATTTTGTTTATCCGTGATGAGGTAGCCCTGCCGGCTATTGGCCGAAAGCATTACGAACGATTTTTACCGTATTTGTTTACGGTGTTCTTTTTTATCTTTTTCAACAACCTGCTGGGCCTGATCCCGATTTTTCCCTTTGGAGCAAACGTAACCGGAAATCTTGCTGTAACAGGTGTTCTGGCTCTGTTTACTTTTTTCATCACCACTTTCACGGGCAACAAAAATTATTATGCTCACATTTTCAACACACCAGGCGTTCCCTGGTGGCTCAAGGTACCATTGCCCTTGATGCCTGTGATTGAGCTCGTTGGTGTGTTTACGAAACCCTTTGTGCTGATGGTGCGTTTGTTTGCAAACATCACGGCAGGCCACATTATCATACTTGGATTTATCAGCCTGATCTTTGTTTTTGGGCAGGCCAGTGTTTATGCCGGATATGGGATGTCAATCATTTCTATCCTGCTTTCAATTTTTATTAATTTCCTGGAATTGCTGGTAGCATTTATCCAGGCCTATGTATTTACCTTGTTGTCAGCTATTTATTTTGGAATGGCAGTGGAAGAACATCATTAAAATTAACCCATTTATTAATCATTAATATTTACAATCATGGAATTATTAACCATTTTGTTACAAGCAGTTAGCGATTTAACTCCAATTGCAAAAATGGCAGCCGGCCTTGGTGCAAGTATTGCCACCATTGGCGCCAGTATGGGTATCGGCCAGATTGGTCGCAGCGCATTGGAATCAATTGCACGTCAGCCCGAAGCTGCCGGCGACATTCGTTCAAATATGATCGTGTCGGCGGCTCTTATCGAAGGTGTTGCCTTCTTTGCTATCGTGGTTTGTCTGCTGATCGTTTTCATGTAACAGCAATTTTAACCCGACTTTGCAACGGTTGGTTACAAAGTCGGGTTTTTATTTCATCAGTTGTATTAATGCTTAACTAAGAATAACCTATGGAACTTGTAAATCCCGGATTAGGACTGATTTTCTGGATGACGCTGGCCTTTGGAGCGGTTTTCTTCATCCTGAAGAAGTTTGCCTGGCCTATTATTATTCAGGCACTTAAAGACCGCGAAAGACATATTGAAGAAGCACTTCAGGCAGCTGATCGTGCTCATGAAGAGATGAAAAAGCTGCAAATAGATAATGAGGCCTTGCTCAAAAAGGCCAAGGAAGAAAGAGATCAGCTGATGATGGAAGCCCGCAAACTGCGCGATAAAATACTGGATGAAGCCCGTGTCAGAGCCAATGATGAAGCCGATCGGATAGTTGAGAATGCCAAAGTGCGCATCGAAAATGAGCGCAAAGCAGCCATGACGGACATCAAAAATCAAATTGCAGAGATTTCGATTGATATTGCTGAAATGGTTCTGCGCGAAAAGATGAAATCACCAGACGTTCAAAAAGCTTATATCGAAAAGCTGATTGAAGAAAAACAGTTGAACTAATTCGCCACGAGCAAAATCAATTTTATACGATGAAAAATATACTACTGGCAAGAAGATACGCCAAAGCACTTTTTGATCTTGCCGTTGAGGACGGAAAGCTCGAGGAGGTAAAGGATGATATGAAGCTGGTGGCGGATGTGATGGCCGAAAACAGAGCACTCAGACGCATGATGGCAAGCCCTGTGATTCCGCCAGTGCGTAAGAAAACTGTTGTAAAAAAAGTGTTCGAAGGAAAAATTGACAAACGTAGCCTTGCTTTTTTGGATATCCTCATCAGAAAAGGACGCGAAGAACAGGTGCATGATATTGCCCAACAGTTTTATGAAAGTTATCTTGATCACAAAAATATTGCAATCGTTGAGATTACTACTGCCGCAGCAATTGATGAAACCTTGAGCCGTAAAATGTTGCAAATTATGGGAGCACGCACACAGAAAACCATCCAGATGCAACAAAAACTTGATCCTGAAATAATTGGAGGATATAAACTTAGAATGCAGGATTATCAGTACGATGCCAGTATCAGCAAGATCATCTCAAGGCTTCATAAAGAATTTGATAAAAACTTATTTATAAAAGGATTTTAACGCAACAATAACGGAATTATGGCAACAATAAAACCCGCAGAAGTATCAGCAATTCTACGTCAGGAACTGGCCGGATTCAAAACCGATGCTGTATTGGAAGAAGTAGGCTCAGTTTTACAGATCGGTGATGGTATTGCCCGTGTTTATGGCATGGGAAATGCCGAATCGGGCGAGCTTGTTGAATTTGAAAAAAATGGCCTGATGGGCATTGTGCTTAACCTTGAAGAAGACAATGTTGGTGTGGTACTTCTGGGCGACAGCGAAGATATTAATGAAGGTGATACTGTAAAACGCACTGGTCGCATTGCTTCACTCAAAGTGGGTGAAGGCATGTTGGGTCGCGTAATCAATACACTGGGCGAACCTATTGACGGTAAAGGCGACATTGCTGGTGATACTTTTGAGATGCCGCTCGAACGCAAGGCTCCCGGAGTAATTTTCCGCCAGCCGGTGAACGAACCGCTGCAAACCGGTATCAAAGCCATTGATGCCATGATCCCGATTGGTCGTGGCCAACGCGAGCTGATCATTGGCGACCGCCAAACGGGTAAAACAGCAATTGCTATTGATGCCATCCTGAATCAGAAAGAGTTTTACGACAGAGGCGAACCGGTGTATTGTATTTATGTGGCCATTGGTCAGAAAGGATCAACGGTGGCACAGATTGTTAAAACCCTCGAAGACAATGGTGCCATGCCTTATAGCGTTGTGATTTCGGCAACGGCATCCGACCCGGCTGCCATGCAGTTTTATGCACCTTTTGCCGGTGCTGCCATTGGCGAGTTTTTCCGCGATACCGGACGTCCGGCTTTGGTGATTTATGATGACCTCTCGAAACAGGCTGTAGCTTATCGTGAAGTTTCACTGCTGTTGCGTCGTCCTCCGGGTCGCGAAGCTTATCCAGGTGATGTATTTTATCTCCATTCACGCCTGCTCGAACGAGCTGCCAAGGTGATCAATTCCGACGAAATAGCCCAAAACATGAACGACCTGCCCGAAACCATCAAACATATGGTTAAAGGTGGTGGCTCGCTTACTGCACTTCCAATTATCGAAACACAGGCAGGAGACGTTTCAGCTTATATTCCAACGAACGTTATTTCGATTACTGACGGACAGATATTCCTCGAAACCAATCTGTTCAACGCCGGTATTCGGCCAGCAATTAATGTGGGTATTTCGGTATCGCGTGTGGGAGGTAATGCACAGATTAAATCCATGAAAAAGGTTGCCGGTACCTTGAAGCTCGACCAGGCACAGTTTCGTGAGCTGGAAGCTTTTTCGAAGTTTGGTTCCGATCTGGATGCAGCTACAATGGCAGTTCTGGACAAAGGTCGCCGCAATGTGGAGATCCTCAAGCAGCCTCAATATTCTCCAATGAAAGTGGAAAATCAGGTGGCTATCATTTTCTGTGGAACACAAAATCTGCTCAGGAAAGTGCCCGTTAATAAAGTAAATGACTTTCAGGATACCTTCCTGCATCAGCTCGAAGAGCATCATGCCGAGCTGCTTAAAGAATTAAAGGCAGGAAAATATACCGACGAAATCACCGCAAAATTGCGTAAAGTGGCTACTGATATTGCTGCCACTTATGAAAAATAGTCTCTTGTGCATCAAAAATAAACCATTCAAAGGATGGCCAATTTAAAAGAAGTAAGAACACGTATTGAGTCCGTCAACTCGACAAAGCAGATCACCAGTGCAATGAAAATGGTGGCTGCTTCCAAATTACGCCGCGCTCAAAATGCGATTACGACCATGCGGCCTTATGCAGCCAAACTGCAGGAATTGATGCAGGATTTGAATCGAAGCGTGGAGCAGGCCGACGATAATAAGTATGCAGTGGTTAGGCCAGCCGAAAAGATTTTACTTGTGCCTGTAACATCAAATCGCGGCTTGTGTGGTGCTTTCAATACGAATGTGATTAGGGCAACTGTGAAGTTGATCAACGAAAACTATGAAGCCCAGCATAAAGCAGGAAACCTGAAAGTATTTTGCATTGGCAAAAAAGGAGAAGATTTTTTTAAAAGCCGGAAATTCAGCATTTATAAAGCCAATCATGCTGTCTTTGATAACCTTGTTTTTACTGAGGTAGTTCCCATTGCGCAAGAATTGATGGACATTTTTATGGCAGGCGAATTCGATCAGATCATATTTGTGTATAACCAATTCAAAAATGCAGCCACTCAGTTTTTGATTCACGAACAGTTTCTTCCGGTCGAAATGCCTCAGCTTGAAGATGATAAACAACATGAAGGCCTTGATTATATTTTTGAGCCCGGAAAAGATCAGATCTTGGATGAGTTAATTCCTAAATCACTTAAAATTCAGGTTTATAAAATGTTGCTCGACAGCTTTGCCTCCGAACATGGTGCCCGGATGACGGCGATGCATAAGGCCACTGATAATGCTACAGAACTACTTAAGGATCTGAAATTAAGTTATAATAAAGCGCGTCAGGCTGCCATCACAAATGAAATCCTTGAAATTGTTGGTGGTGCCAATGCATTGAATGGTTAAAAAGGGTTAATAAATTAATAAGTGTGAACCTGGCGGAGTGTTGAGTTGTTTAATTACCAAAACGCAAAAGCTATGTTAAAGAAAAATGTTGAAGACGCATTGAATGCGCAAATTTTAAAAGAAGAACATTCCTCACGGATTTATTTGGCAATGGCTATCTGGTGCGAAGCAAACGGATATCCGGGTGCTGCTGCTTTCTTGTATCGTCAGTCAGATGAAGAACGTATGCATCAGCTCAAGCTGGTTCATTATGTAAATGATCGTGGCGGAAAGGCTGTTATCGGTTCGTTGGAAACACCCGAAGCCAGCTATAATTCTCTGGTTGATGTGTTTCAGAAAGTGATGAAACATGAACAGTACATCACAGAATCAATCAATGATGTGTATGCTATCACGCTGGAAGAGAAAGATTTTACAACCGGAAATTTCCTGCAATGGTATATCAATGAGCAAATAGAAGAAGAAAGCACCATGAGTACGATTTTGGATAAACTCAACCTGGTTGGCGATCAAAAGGGTGGTATGTTCCACATTGATAAAGAGCTGGAAGCCATGACAGCTGCTGCACCAAGCCCATCAGCTGTATAAGAAACAGCCTCTTTTAAGAAGAACAAAGCCGGCCTTGTAAAATACAGAGCCGGCTTTTTTGTATGCTATCGTTATTTATTATTCTGCCAACACCAATACTTTGTTGTGCAATACTTCGAGCACGCCACCATTGATTTCCAGGAACTGATCCTTGTGATCGCTTTGCTGAAACTTGATTCGGCCTTTTCCTAAGGCAGCAATCATAGGTGCGTGGTTATTCAGTATTTCAAATAATCCATCCAATCCGGGAAGCTGAACCAGCTCCACTTCTCCTTCAAACAAAGTGGTGTCGGGGGTGATAACTTCTAGTTTCATAGCAGAAATTTAGAATTATACGTTACTTTCAGCCATCAGTTTCTTGCCTTTTTCAATGGCTTCTTCTATGGTTCCAACCAAATTGAATGCTGCTTCAGGATATTCATCCACTTCACCATTCATAATCATCTTAAAGCCTTTGATCGTATCTTCGATGCTTACTACTGTTCCCGGAATGCCGGTGAATTGCTCGGCAACATGGAAAGGCTGAGAAAGGAAACGTTGAACACGACGGGCACGATGTACGATCAGCTTGTCCTCCTCCGAAAGCTCATCCATACCAAGAATGGCAATAATATCCTGCAATTCTTTGTAACGCTGCAAAATATTTTTTACTTCCTGTGCAGTTTTGTAGTGCTCTTCGCCAACTACTTCAGGAGTAAGAATCCGTGAAGTGGAATCGAGTGGATCCACAGCAGGATAAATACCAAGCTCGGCTATTTTACGATTCAATACCGTTGTGGCATCAAGGTGAGCAAATGTGGTAGCAGGAGCAGGGTCGGTGAGGTCATCTGCCGGCACATAAACAGCTTGTACAGAAGTAATTGAGCCACGTTTTGTAGAAGTAATACGTTCCTGCATCATACCCATTTCGGTAGCCAGTGTTGGCTGATATCCTACAGCAGAAGGCATACGACCAAGCAAAGCAGAAACTTCAGAACCTGCCTGAGTGAAACGGAAGATATTGTCAATAAAGAAAAGGATGTCTTTTCCGCCTGTTTCTTCGTCTCCATCGCGGAAATATTCAGCCAGTGTCAAACCGCTCAAGGCAACCCTGGCACGGGCTCCAGGAGGTTCGTTCATCTGTCCAAACACCAATGTAGCCTGTGATTGCTCCAGCTCTTTGGGGTCAACTTTAGACAAATCCCATCCGCCTTCTTCCATGTTTTTCTGGAATTCTTTTCCGTACCTGATAACACCGGATTCGATCATTTCGCGCAACAAATCGTTTCCTTCGCGGGTGCGTTCTCCAACACCGGCAAAAACCGACATACCAGAATAGGTTTTAGCAATATTATTGATCAACTCCATGATGATCACCGTTTTGCCAACACCAGCACCGCCAAATAAACCGATTTTTCCGCCTTTGGCATAAGGCTCAATCAGGTCGATTACTTTGATTCCGGTATAGAGCACTTCACTTTGAGTGGTGAGGTTTTCAAATTTTGGCGGATCCCGGTGGATACTGTATGAAGTCTTACTTTTTATTTCACTCAGTCCGTCGATGGGTTTGCCGATAACATTGAACAGGCGGCCTTTAATTTCATCGCCCGTTGGCATCGAGATGGGTCTGCCCAGCGCAATTACTTTCATGCCGCGTTTTAAACCGTCAGTAGAGTCCATGGCAATGGCTCTGATCGTATTTTCGCCTATGGCCTGTTGTGCTTCAAGGATTAGTGTTTCGCCGTTTTCACGGGTAATTTCCAACGCATCGTGCAGGTTGGGAAGATCTGATTCTTGCTCGAAGGCTACGTCAATCACCGGCCCGATGATCTGTGCAATACGTCCGCTTATTGTCTTACTCATGTGGGTAACAATAGGATTAGGTTGATAGAAATTTGGCGCAAAGATACTATTTCAATTCGTTTTAAATAGGGTAAAATGCTGGTTTTTTGCAAAAAATGAAGCTTTTGAATCAGTGGCCTTTCAAAAAATTGCGTTCAAAAAGTATGAGCCATAACACACCTGTTGTGATGGCCGCATCTGCAATGTTGAAAACAGGCCGGAAAAAGATGAAGTAACCATCATTACCGAATATAAAATCGGGTATCCATGCAGGGGCTTCTGCCTGATTTAGAATCAATAACGGAAAATAAAACATGTCAACCACTTTTCCGTGTAAAAAACTGGCATACCCCCCTGCTTCGGGAAGAAAAGTGGCTACAGTATGATAACTGCTGGCACTGAAAATTAAGCCATAAAAGGCACTGTCGATGATGTTGCCCAGAGCACCTGCCATAATCATCGATAAGCCAAAAATTGCACCTGTACGTGTTTTTTTCCGGCTGAGGATCACCAAATAAACAAAGATGGCTATCACAGCCAGTATCCTGAAAATACTTAAGGCCAGTTTGCCCCATTCACCTGCAAATTCAAAACCGAAAGCCATTCCGTTGTTTTCGGTAAAATGAATGATAAACCAATCGGTAATGAGGATCTCCTGTCCGATGGTCATGCTAAGTTTAATGTAAAACTTAAGTGCCTGATCGAGCAATAAAACCAGGAAAACGATGAGTAAGGGTTTTTTCAAGGTGGAATGATTTTTTACATGAAGCATTTATCCCTTCTTAAATCTAAATTGTTAATTTGACTTAAAAAGGGATGCTGGTTTTTTATTTTGAAATGTGACTACTTTCAATGCGTTCCTTGATTCAGGCTCTTGGTTGTTGCAGTTTAGCCTCAATGCTAAGGGTTGCATGGGGCACAATGCGTAAGCGTTCTTTAGGAATTAGTTTGCCTGTAACCCTGCAGATACCATAAGTTTTGTTTTCGATGCGTATCAAGGCATTTTCCAGGTTGTTGATAAACTTTTGCTGGCGGGCGGCAAGCCGGCCATTTTCTTCTTTCGACAGCACCTGGTAGCCTTCTTCTAATACCTTGAAAGTAGGTGAAGTGTCATCTGTTCCGTTCTCATCACCAGTGGAGATTGCTTCGGTAAGCAATTTTAAATCGGCTTTTGCTTTTTCGAGTTTGCTTAAAATAATATCTTTGAACTCTTCCAGCTCCTCATCAGAATAGCGATTCTTTTTTGATTCTGTATTCTGAATTTTCTCTTGCTCTTTCATAACTATAAAGTGTTAAGTTATCTACCTGCCTTACGCATAAGGTTTTATTCCGGTATAAATATAAGGTAAATACTCCGAATTAGTTTAATCTTTTCAAAAAAAAGCTGTTAAGCTTTGTGTATATTTAGTTTAACGTTCATGTTATCAATTAGTTCAACTTCTGTCAATTGAACCTCGGCGTTTGTGTCAGTCCATTTGAGCAGTGCTAAAGTCTCTGAACAGATATAGTCCTTAAACTGTTCAACGGCTGAACGGACCGAACTATTGTTTTCGATCGTAAGAATAATCTTATCAGTAACTTCCAGTCCTTGATCTTTACGCAGGTTTTGAACCCTGTTGATTAGTTCGCGTGCCAAGCCTTCATCGGCCAGTTGTGGTGTGATGGTGATGTCGAGTGCCACGGTTAACAAATCCTGGGTGCTAACCATCCAGCCCGGGATATCTTCGGTAAGTATTTCGGCATCAGTTAATTCCAATACAACTTCCTGCCCGTCAATTTGCAGTTGTGTTCCTTTGTTTTTTTCAAAGCTTCGGATATCTTCCTGGCTAAAACCAGCAAATATTCCGGCAATCTGTTTCATCAACTTACCGTATTTCGGCCCCAGACTTTTAAAGTTGGGCTTGATCTTTTTTACCAGCATACGGGTGTCTTCTCCAAGGTATTCAATGGTTTTCACATTGACTTCCGAGAGTATCAGATCGGCAACTTTTTCAAGTTGTTTTTGCATGGTGGCATTGTGCACCGGTACCATAATTTTGTTAAGTGGTTGCCTCACCCTGATATTCGATTTTTTGCGTAGCGAAAGCACCATCGAAGAGATCTGCTGTGCCATCTGCATGCGTTCTTCCAGGGCTTTATCAATCATTGTTGAATCGGCAACAGGAAATTGAGTCAGATGAATACTCTCATGTTGATCTTTTCCACTTACCTTATTCAGGTCGAGATAAAGCTGCTCGCTGAAGAAAGGCGCGATGGGCGACATCAGCCTGGCCACCGCATCCAAACAGGTGTAAAGGGTTTGATAAGCCGATATTTTATCGTGTGTATATTGGCCTTTCCAAAATCTTCTGCGCGAAAGACGCACATACCAATTGCTCAGATGCTCATCCACAAAATCCTGAATAGCCCTGCCAGCCCGTGTGGGTTCGTATTGCTCCAAGGCTTCGTCCACAATCAATATCAGCGAGTTAAGCTCAGACAATATCCAGCGGTCAATTTCGGGTCTTTCATGATGAGGGATGTCAGCTTCTTTGTAACAGAATCCGTCGATATTGGCATAAAGGGCAAAGAAAGCGTAAGTATTGTAAAGCGTCCCGAAGAATTTGCGGCGCACTTCATCCAGGCCGTTAAGGTCAAATTTTAGGTTGTCCCAGGGTTGCGCGTTGGTAATCATGTACCAGCGTGTGGCATCAGGGCCATATTTGTTGATGGTTTCGAAGGGGTCAACGGCATTGCCCAGTCGTTTCGACATTTTGTTGCCGTTTTTATCAAGCACCAGGCCATTTGAAACGACAGTTTTGTAAGCAACCGAATCGAAGAGCATGGCAGCAATGGCATGTAGTGTAAAGAACCAACCACGGGTTTGATCTACTCCTTCGGCAATAAAGTCGGCCGGGAAATTCTTTTCAAACAATTCTTTGTTTTCAAAAGGATAGTGCAGCTGGGCATAGGGCATAGCTCCCGAATCGAACCACACATCGATAAGATCGGGTTCGCGGTACATAGGTTTGCCACTTTCGCTAAGTAGCACGATTTTGTCCACATAAGGACGGTGCAGGTCGAAGCGTTCGTAATTCTCAGCACTAAAATCAGCGTCTTCATATTTTTCCAGGGGGTTGCTCTCCATTAAGCCGGCTTCAATGGCTTCGTCGATGGCAGCCTTCAGTTCGGCAGCAGAGCCAATGATACGTTGTTCGCTGCGATCTTCGCTGGTCCAGATTGGTAAGGGCACTCCCCAAAATCTTGAACGTGAAAGGTTCCAGTCGACCAGATTTTCGAGCCAGTTGCCAAAGCGCCCTTCTCCGGTTGATTTGGGTTTCCAGTTGATGGTGCTGTTGAGTTGAAGCATCCGTTCCTTAAAAGCGGTAGTGCGAATAAACCAGCTATCGAGCGGATAGTACAAAACGGGCTTATCGGTGCGCCAGCAATGCGGATAGCTGTGCGTAAACTTTTCGATTCGGAAGGCTTTATTTTCTTTTTTCAGCATCACGGCTATGTCCACATCCAGGGTGGGTGCATCGGCGGAGAGGCTGCTGTCGTAATCATTTTTTACCGGCCTTCCGGCAAATTCGGTATAAAGTGCAGTGTTTACATGCTCCTTTACGAAATCTTCATCAAGCTCGTCAATACTGTAAAAGCGGCCTGTAAGATCGACCATGGGTCTGCGGATGCCTTCTTTATCCAAAAGGATAAGCGGTACGATACCGGATTGTTTGGCAACGCGATCGTCATCAGCACCAAAGGTTGGAGCAATATGCACAATTCCGGTTCCGTCTTCGGTGGTAACAAAATCGCCCGCTATTACCCTGAAAGCCTCTCCCATCGGTTTTATCCAAGGGATAAGCTGTTCATACTGAATTTCTTTGAGCTGTTCGCCTTTGAACTCGTCCAGGATGATAAATGGAAGCTTTTTGTCGCCGGTTTTGTAAGCTGACAGTTCAGTGTCTTTCATCGAGGGGTCAAAATAGGCACTTACAAGTTCTTTGGCCATGATCAGCTGAACTGGTTCGCCAGTGTAGGGATTAAATGACTTGATGAGCTGATAGTCAATTTTTGGGCCAACAGCAAGTGCTGTATTCGAAGGCAAAGTCCAGGGTGTGGTGGTCCAGGCCAGGAAGTAGATTGGAATATCAGCATCGGCTTTTAAGAAGTTTGTTTTTTCGCTGCGTACAACTTTAAACTGTACTGTAGCAGAAGTGTCTTTTACATCGCGATAGCAGCCGGGCTGATTTAGCTCGTGTGTGCTGAGGCCGGTGCCGGCAGCAGGCGAGTAGGGCTGAATCGTGTATCCTTTGTACAGCAGACCTTTCTCATAAAGTTTAGAGAGCAGATACCAAACCGTTTCGATGTATTTGTTGTCGAAGGTGATATAAGGATGATCCAGATCAACCCAATAGCCCATTGCTTTGGTGAGTTCGTCCCATTGATCTTTATATTTCATCACCTCGGTGCGACAGGCTTTGTTGTAGTCTTCTACTGAGATTTTATTGCCGATGTCTTCTTTAGTAATTCCCAGACTTTTTTCCACGCCTATTTCAACCGGCAAGCCATGTGTATCCCAGCCTGCCTTGCGATCAACAAATTTTCCTTTAAGGGTTTGATAGCGACAAAAAATATCTTTTATGGCACGTGCCATAACGTGATGGATGCCCGGAATACCGTTGGCAGAAGGGGGACCTTCATAAAATACAAAGGCTTCATTTCCCCGGCGGGAATCGAGGCTTTTTTTAAAGATGTTTTCTTTCTCCCAAAATTCGCGGATTTCGTCACCTATTTGTTTTAAATCCAGCTGCTTGTATTCCTTATAAGTGGGCTTCATAATGGCGTTTGAGATAGTCTTAAAAAATTGGGTGCAAAGCTAGTTTATTTTTTTCATTTTGCCTTAGCTTCAAGCAGATGAATTAGCGGCGAAAGCACTGTAAACCACTAATTGCCATAATTTACAATAGAACATCACTAAGCATTAAAGTTTAGGAACGAACTAGATCCATTGAAAAAATGCTAAAATCCAATGTTAAATAACAGAGATTGATTTGTTTTCAACCACCTAAAACAACGCATACTATTACGATCACCACTGAATTTATGTTGAAATTTATTCATACTTAATAGCCTCAACCGGATTGTTGATTATCACCCTGATCAAGTGGAAACTCATTGTCAGCAATCCGGCACCAAAAGCTATTAATCCGGCAAGGATAAATGATTCAGCCTGAATTGTTATGTGATAGGCGAAACTGTTTTCGAGCCAGATTTGAATACGCCAAAAGGCCAATGGCACTGCCAGCAAAAATGCGATGCCAATCAAAATGCCCAGCTCCTGAAACAGTTTGCGAAATAAGAAAAGATATCGAAAACTGTTGAGTCGGCAAAGAAAATATGCCGCTCGTAATAATCTCTATTTGCCGGACGCAGCAAAAAATCTTCTGAAGGTGTTAAACGAGTCATTTCGGCTACTTCCGGAAACTCAAGCTTGAATGATGGCCCGATTGGCACTGCGGCAATTGCAAAGCGATCATCCATATCACCAATCTTAAAATGTGAGTTGACACGGTAGATTCGCTCGTGTTTGATATGATGCGTGTCGTATTGTAACTCATCGTGCAGGTAAAGCATGATAAAAATTGCGGCAGTCAAACCCAACCCTAATCCAAGCAGATTGAGCAAGGCATAGAATTTCTGTTTTTGAATATTGCGCCAGGCACTTATCAGGTAGTTTTTTAGCATTGTGTTTGGTTTTCAGTTAAAATAAATGTCTGGATAGTTCATTCGTAGATTAACCCATTTTGCAGTATTGTAAAGGGTATTTTACGTTTATCAAAATAGATTTAATTGGGATAATCTATTTTTGTGCCACACTTATTTAAGTTGTTCTCTAATAACACAATAACGCATTTTTAATTACCTGATAAGGATAGGTTTTGTTCGATTTTAAAGTGGTGTTGTTCATATTCGGACAGTTGAATGCTGCGGCTTTTCCATGTGATGTATTTTGGTTGAATCGAAATGGAAAGTTGAAAGCCGTATCTTTGCCGCAACAAGAAAGAAGTATATGACAGGTGCCAGCGAAATACTTGCCACAAATAGTAAAGCTTTACAGATCAACCTTGATTCGACCATTTATGGCAGTTTTGCCGAGATTGGCGGAGGGCAGGAAGTTGGGCGTAATTTTTTTCATGCAGGAGGAGCCTCAGGCACTATTGCCAAAACCATTTCGGCTTACGACAAGAGTTATAGTGATGCGATTTATTGCAAGGATAGGAGTGCAAAGCGGTATGTCTCGCGCGAGCGGTTGTTGTTGATGCTTGATGCCGAATATGAGGAGCTTACGCGATTGTTACAGCACAAAGTAAAGACGGAAACGCGCTTTTTTGCTTTTGCTGATACGGTTTCAACCCTAAATTTTTTCAAGGATAATGTGAGTCATGGCTGGATGGGTGTTCGGTTTCAACTTAGGCAGGGTGGTAATTACAATCAGGTTATTTTGCATGTACGGCTGTTGGAGAATGATAATGTGTTGCAGCAAAACACCCTTGGAATATTAGGTGTGAATTTGATTTATGCCTGTTTTTATTTATCCGACAGACCTAATGCCTTTTTGCAGTCGCTGATGGATAACCTGAGCAGCGACAGGCTGGCCATCACCATGATACATATGAGTGGTCCGGAGCTGAGTTATGTAGATAACCGCCTGCTTGGCGTTCAGCTGGTAAAAAATGGGATGACAAAAGCCATCATGTTCGATCGCTATGGCGATGTGCAGGAGCCTGATGATATGTTATACAGGAAAAACGTTTTGTTGTTCAGAGGTAGTTTTCGTCCGGTAACTTATGTTACTACCGATATGCTTAAAACCAGTTACAGCTTGTTTAAAAAGGATGAAGATTATGATAAAACCAATACCCTTTCCTTGTGTGAGATCACATTGAATAACCTGTTTGAAAAAGATGATTTTGACGAGCGTGATTTTCTGGAAAGAGTTGATCTGCTCAACGAAATGGGCCAGCATGTGATGGTGAGCAACTTCAGAGAGTTCTACAAACTGGTGAGTTATCTTTCGCAGTTCAGAACGATTAAGCTCCGCTTGGTGATTGGGCTCGACACCTTCGAAAAGGTGATGGATGAAAGCTATTACGCTGATTTAAAAGGAGGCATACTCGAAGCCCTCGGAAAGCTGTTTCCCGATAATGTTAAGGTATATCTTTATCCTGTTTTAAATCCGGTAACCAACAAACAGCTTCAAAGTCAGGATCTTAAATGGGAAGTACAAGTCAAACATCTGTATCAGCACTTGCTCGAGAATAGGAAAATTATTGACATTCAGGAAGCTCATCCCCAATTTTTATCTATCCGTTCGCACGAAGTGCTTGAGATGCTCAGGCTGGGCGATTCGAATTGGGAAACACATGTGCCTGTATTTATTGCTAAAAGAATCAAAGCCAGGAAGTTATTTGGCTATTCAGAATAAGTATTGTATTACCAAAACCATTTATATCATGTTTAAAACTAATGAATATTTTGACGGAAAAGTAAAATCTATTGCATTTGAAACGGCTTCGGCTCCTGCCACTATTGGCGTGATGGCTGCCGGAGCTTACGAGTTTGGAACCTCAACCATCGAACATATGACGGTTGTTACTGGTGAGATGAAAGTGCTTTTACCCGGAAAAACAAAGCCGGAAACCTTCATGGCCGGGCAAACCTTTATCGTTGACAAAAACACAAAATTCAAAGTTGAAGTAAGCAAAGATACGGCATATCTGTGTGTTTATAAGTAATATACGTATTAAAAATAGATTGCGTGTTGAATGAATTTATACAGCAAGGCATGTCTTTTGCTGAATTTTTATGTCTCTTTTAAAGCAATCCGTTAAAGCAATCCGTCCGAAAAAATGATTGCAAAATTTTGAATTTCAGGAATCAGGCAATACAGATTTTTCGTACGGAATATTGAGTGACAAGCAATTAAACACCTGCTTCACTAAAACTTACTAATTGTTGACGTTTTTCGTCCCACAGCCTGAGATTGAGCGTGTAGAAGCTGTCCAGCAGCTTCACAGGCACGACTTGTTGAAAGGGTTTGTTCTCGTTATGACAGCGTTCCAGTTTATAGTTTGGTATTTTAGAGCTCAGGTGATGGATATGGTGAAAGCCGATATTGCCCGAGAACCACTGAAGCACCCTTGGCAATTTCAGGTACGAAGCCCCCGTAATAGCTACTTTGCTGTAATCCCATTCCTCGTCGCGATACCAATGTACATCAGGAAACTGATGCTGAACATAAAACAGAAAAACTCCGCCGGCAGAAGCCAGATAAGTTATAGGCAGCTGAATCAGTAAAAAAGTTTTAAACCCAACAAGCAGGCTAAGACCGAGCAACAAAACCAGTAATCCTAAATTGGTGAAGTAAACACTTAATCGTTCTTTCCTGCTAAAGTCCTTACGCGTAAAACGATTGCTAACCAAAAACATTAAGGGGGCACCGATCAGAAACATCACAATCGGATTGCGATAAAGCCGGTACCAGTGCTGGCGTTTTTTCGAAAGGGCATTGAACTCATCTACTGTTAATGTCCACACATCGCCTATGCCTCGTTTGTCAAGGTTTCCGGCCGTTCGGTGGTGTATGAGGTGTGCATGATGCCAGCGGTAATAAGGTGTAAAAGTGAGTATGCCTAAAAAGATTCCGACAACATCGTTGGCAAGCTTCGATTTAAAAAAGGCACCATGTCCGCAATCGTGAAAAATAATAAATAGCCTGGCGGTTAATCCGGCAGCGATAATCACTAAAGGAATCACTAACCAATAAGAGATTTGGATGGCATAAATCATGAGTATCCACAGGCCAACATATGGAAGGAAGGTGTTGGCAATTTGCCATAAACTGCTGCGTATAGATGGGGTTTTATAATTTTTGATCAGTTTTAGCAAGTTTTTATGATCGCCTGCTGTTACTGTTTGTTGTATCATCTGTTCTTTTTCACAAAGGTACTACAGTAGCAGTCTTAAACTTCCGGGTTTTGTTTATTTAAGAGTTTTCTAACACTTAAAGGGCTATTCTGGGTAGGATTGTGCAACAACATCACAACAACGAATCACACAGCTTTTGCTCAACCCAGGCTAAAGTGTTCAACAACAAAATATTCCGGGCCGCTTTTATGCAGGATGCTTTCGTAAAGCCTCACCTCTTTGATAGTAGTTTTGAGATACGATTGCTGTGGAATACGTTGCACCACTTGTTGGAAATATGGTTTTTGTTTCAACTGTTTGATCCTTCCCAGGGTGAGGTGAGGCACAAAGTTTTGTCTGTCGCGTTTAAATCCAATGTTATCCAGTTGATTGAGCAGGTTTTCGGTTAATGAGAGGAGTTCATCGGGTGGGGTTTTTGTCCCCAGCCAAAGCACTTTGGGGTCGTATCTGCTGCCAAAGATTCCGGTCTTGTCAAAATCGAGGGTGAAGCTTTTGTGTTGTGAAATACAATCCTGTGTTGTTGAAATGATTTGAGGAATCAGAGTTGTGCGAACCGGACCAAAGAATTTTAGTGTAAGATGAAGGTTTTGCATTTTCACCCAGTTGATCTTTTCGGGTGCCAGTTGATGCCTGAGCTGATCAAGAAGCTTGTGCAGAGGATTTGTATCCGGAAGCGGAATGGCTATGAAGAGTCGTTTTAAAGGGTTATCAGTCATGAGAGATCGCTTTTTAAGCTGGAATTCAACTTGCAAATATCGTTGATTTGCACTATTTTTGCATAACGAAATGGAAACATAAGTATTATGGAAAAGTCCGCTCAAAATCAGCCTATCCCTTCGCCGAATGCAACCAGATGGCTATACATTATTCTGGCAATTTTTGCTTTGATAATCATTGGCTTATCTATCTGGCTGATTTCAACTAAATCGAATTTGCGTGTGTTGCAGGAAGAAAAAGATCAGCAGCGCATTGCATTGGTGCGCGAGGTTGACAGCTTAATAGTGGCACATAACCAAACTAAAGAAGCCTATGGGGCACTGGCCGACTCGCTTACGGCCAAGGATAGTGTGATACAGGCCAATGCTGTTGAGATTAAGAAATTGCTCAATACCCAATGGGAATATTATAAGATCAAAAAGAAACTCGAACAGCTTCAGGTGATTTCCCAAGGCTATGTTAGGCAGATGGATTCATTATACACCGTAAACCGTGAATTAACAGAGGAGAATGAGCGTATCCGCGAAGAATTTAACCTGGAACGCAAACGTAATATCCAGCTAAGTAAAGTCAAAGAAGAGCTTACCGATGTGGTTGAGATGGCTGCCGAAATGCGTACCTTCAACGTATCTGCTGCAGGTATTCGTCAGCGGGGCAGCAACAGAGAGGTGGAGACTGATAAAGTAAAAAGAGTTGAGCGTATTAAGGTATGTTTCACCCTGGCTGAAAACAAAGTTGTAGCGGCTGGTACCAAACAAATCTATATCCGAATCGCAGCACCTGATCGTAAAGTTTTGGCCAAAGGCAGGGGTGATGAATATTCCTTCGTGGTTCAGGGCGAGAGATTACAATATTCAGTCATGAAAACCATTGACTATCAGAATCAGAATCAGGAAGTTTGTGTTTATTGGGATAAACGCGATACCCAGGAACTTCAGGAGGGTGTTTATGCCGTAGATATCTATGAAGGTGAAAGTTTGATCGGTCAGGTTAATTTCACTTTACGATAAGGCTCAACCACTTACTCAGCCCAGTACTACCTTAAGAATTTCGTGCGACTTTAGCCCATTGAAGCCGGGCAAATGTAATTTGTAATAGTTGATCAATTCACCAAGCAGCTGTCGCCTGTAATTGGGATTCCATTTGAGTGTTGCCAATTGCTCCGGGACTATAGAGGCAAGCTGATGTAAGTATTCACTTAGTGATTCATCTAAAAAATAAGGATGTTCGGGCTGTTGTTTTTTATATTGACCTTCCATCATATCAAAAGTTGCTCCATCACTAAAGCTGCTATTTTTGGGATAAAAACCTAAAAAACGACTTAACTCCAGCATAAGATAATGCGGAAAGGCAGCATACGAATCAGTTGTCAGATCGAGCCATTGGATGGTTTGAATTAAAAAATCAAAGAGATCGGGATCAGATTCCTGGCTATGAATGGCATGACTAAGCAGCTCACTCATAAACATCAGCACGGCATTTTTCCCCATGTCCTGATGAAGTTGGTGAAAGCTTATTTCCAGGCTGATTTCCTGCATATAATGAAGCTCTTTGCCTTGCTTGTGCTGGCTCACAAATTGAATCACACTCATGGGCTGAAAGAGTGCCGGCCTGAACTGCGATCGTTTTTGAAAGACACCTTTAATAAGGTACGACTGCAAACCGTAAGTATCAGTATAAACCTTAACGATCAGGCTTGTATCGCTATATCTGATTTGATTTAATACAATCCCGCGGATTTTGTCAGCACCCATTTAGCGCATCATCATAATTTTTGTTACTATGGTTTCACGGCCTGCATCGTCGCTTACAAAAACAAGATAAATCCCTGGTTCAACCGCTTTTCCATTAAGCGTACGGCCATCCCAGACAGCTTGTCCGCCTTCGGCCCGGGTTTGATAGACCAGATTCCCGTTTATGGTCGTAATTTTGAGGATGGCATTACGTACAAGGCCCTTGATGGCTATAGGTCCGTTATATTCGCGGCGCACCGGATTTGGATAAGCATAAACCTCACTGTTAGTTGGTTCTCCGGGAGTTGCGATTCCTTTGTAAGAGATAATCCCGTTGTTTGTACCAAAGAACACTTCACCATCATCTGTAATGGCAATGCTGTTTACGGTATTCGACAGCAAAGGGCTGTTAGCCATATTGAAATAATTCAATTGTTCCAGGCCATCGGGCGACATCTGGAATACACCGTTTTCAGTGCCAAACCATTTGTTGTTGCCTCCATCAATGGCAATCGAAAGGATCTTTTCGCTTCCGAGCAGGTAATCAGCTTGTCCGGTGCCATCGTTGCGGGGAACTAAAATTCTTGTTGCATCAAAATTCTGGCCTTGCATAAAAATCCGTTCTGTGTTGTAAAAAACAGCTGGTCCGGCATCTGTGCCAACCCATACCGCACCTTCCAGATCATCAGCCATCGAAAGAAGTTGATTGCCGGGGATTGCTCCGTTTCCGGCGGTGCCATTCAGTATTTTTAACTTATCATCCGTTGCAATGTCGAAGGTATTATTATCGTTAAACACCATCACCATGCCTTCGTTTCTACGTATGATCCACTTGTAGTTATTCCTGTCGATGATCATATTGCCGATGTCGATTCCGCTGGCCGAAGCTCCCAGGTTAAATGACTGCCATTCACCTGACGGGGTTCGCATCGAGAGCAGATTGGGTGCGCCGGTGTTGGCAGCCCAAAGATTGTTGTAGCTGTCAAAATCAAGCCCGCTGATGTTCACCAGATTTGGATCGGCTACCCAGCTTTGCAGACTGCTGTTGTGTTCAGAATAAACTTCGGCTAGCTGATTATTTTCAAATGCCATGATGCCCTCCTGCCAGCTTCCGATGTAGGCTTTGTTGGTGTTTTGCGGATCAATAGCAACACTTACAAAATCAGAAATAGTGTCGAAAGCAGCCGTATTAGCGCGATTGTGCGTTGTCCAGCTAGTGCCATCATAAGCAAATACGCCATCAGCCATATATAATTTAGCCCAGTTGTTGGCACGTCCGCCACTGGCCACCCACACCTTGTTGCCACGGGCTTTAAGTTCGTAAACATTTATAGTTCCGGGGCCATTGGGTTTGAAGTCTTCTCCATCAAATCCATTGGTTGTTTTGATCAAACCACGCCACCGATCACCAATCCAATAAGTGTTACGGCTGTCGCGCACCACTGCCTTGGGTTCAATGGATGCACTGCCGGGATTGTAGAAGTTTTTTTCGAGTTGGAGTTGCGTATCGTAAACATAAAGGTTGTAGTTGTTGCAAATAAGTAGCTGGTCTTCATAGGCACGTAACATTGCTCTTCGGGAGGTGTTTTCGCGCTCAAAATAGTCCCATTGATCACCATTATAGATGAACAGGGTGTCAGTATTGTAAACATTTCTTGAGTAGTTAAGCAATATCCAATTGTTAAAAGTTTCGATTTGGTTGTACGAAAGGTCGGGATGAAGGAGTGTTTCGTCTTTGGTCCAGGCATTGTAATCTGCCAGATTTGGACTTTCCAGACTGGCATAATACACTCCGGATTCGGTGGCTGCATACAGTTTTTCATCGTAGATATCCAAATCAAACACATTGATATAGCTTCCCTGCGAGCCAATTAAATAGGTGTCGTTCACTTCCTGTCGTTCGATGTCGAGTACCACAATACCAAACCCACAGGAAAGATAGGCCAGTTTGTTGTGAAACATCACATTGTTAATGGTTTTATTACCGATTAACTCTTTGTCTTTGATGTCACTAAGGTTGATGATTCCTTCATCAGTAATGAGATCAACATTACTATTCTTGTAAGCAATCAACAAAACCTGCAAGCTTCCGCTAAATTCGATGGAGCTGATTCCGATATCGCTGAGGCCATTAACTTTGTTCAAGAGGCTCAGGCTATTATCTTCGTTATCATAAATAAACAATTCATAGGGCGTTGCAGCATAGATTTTTGAATCCCATGCTTCTACATCAATCACATTTTGATAAGGCAGATGTGTGCGCCATTGTCCGATGCCTGTGTTTTGAGCCGAAAGTATGATCGGCACGAAAGCCATTAAAATCCCAAAACCGAAATTTCTGAAAGTATGCATACCTTAATTTTTAATTGGATTGGCCATTAAGCCAACTTATAAACTAAAAAAGAGCTGATTTATTGTTATTTGTTAATTAAAAGCGAAATCTCCAAACCAAACCTAAATTTAACATTTGCACGGGTCGTTTGTCAACCCTCACTCCTCCTGAAGTATGAAAGCCAAATTCGGGTGAGGCGTTCATCCATTGAAAATTTAATCCGGCTTCGTAGCAATCGTTTATCGGGTAATACACAGCTATTTCGGCCGAAAAAACCGCACTGTAATCCTTAGCCGAAGTGATTTCATAATAAGCCGGACCCGTCATAAAATATCGTGGTTTATAAAGTTGATAAGGCGTTTGTGAATGCAAGAATCCTGCTTTGATTCCTGCTTCAGCCGTAAAAAGTCCAACAAGTTTAAAGGCGTAAGAAGTTCCGGCCAATAAAAATACCTGCCGAATAGCTTCACTTCGGATATAAACATCTTCCATAAATGGGTCGTTTTGAACAGTAACCAAACCCAGGGCTGATACATTTACGGCATGTAAGGCAATACCGCTTTCGGCTGCCAGCGACCAGTTTTTATATACCGGATGTTTTAATTCAAGGATTCCGCTAAAACCCGTTTCTGCAAAACTTCCTGTATGCAATTGGTGCGCAGCAAAATCACCTAAAGGAATGCTAACAGCTGGTTTGATCGCAACTTTCCAATCCCTGGCAAAAATTGAGTTGAAGCATAAAGTTGTTATAATGAGTGTAATAATTACAGATAACCTGACCATAACGTGCTGCATACCGGATGCAATTTGTTTGCGAAGATGCACAAAAAGGGCGAAATAAGTTCATTTTGCATAGCAAACTTTTTGGAGTGGTTTATCAATTTATGCGCCTAAATACCTCAAAAAGTTAAAAATACAAGTATAAAAAAAATTTGGAATTGCGTTAGATCATTAATTCTTGTATTTTTGATCACCTGTTCGCTGTCTAAAAACAAACAAAGAGCCTTTTAACTTTATGTAGCTTTTGCAGAATAAAACTCAGATTATGATAAAAAAAAGATCAGATACCTGTATAAATTGTCAAACTTGTAACGCGCATTCACCCTTGTTTAATTTATTGAGTCAGGAAGAGCTGAAGATTGCCAATGCCAATCGGTTTGAGGTTGTTTTTAATGCTGGCGAAAATATTGTAAAACAAGGCACTTCGGCCTCTCATATGATCATTATAACAAGCGGAATGGCTAAGATGTATCTCGAAGGCTATGACAGAAAAAACCTGCTGTTGGAGCTCATTATTCCCTGGAAGCTATTTGGTGGTCCGGGATTGTTTACCGATTACCGTTATCACTACAGTGTTGCGGCCTTAACAGAAACCTCTGCCTGCTTTATCAGCATCGAAAATCTGCGAAAAGTGATGCGTACTAATCCTGATTTTGCAGAGTCGCTTTTGAAACATTGCAGCATGAATAGTGTGCTCAATTTTCAACGTCTCGTCAGTCTCACTCAAAAGCAAATGCATGGTCGTTTGGCTGATGTGTTGATTTACCTCTCGGAGAAAATCTATAACTCCAGGATTTTTGACCTGACCATCACCCGACAAGAGATAGGCGAGATGTCGAATATGACAAAGGAAAGTGCCACACGTATCCTCAAAGAGTTTGAACAAGCTGGCATCATAAAGCTCGAAACAAAGCACATAGAACTTACAGACTACGAAAAACTGCAACAGCTTTCGCTACGGGGATAACGTTTTCCATTGGGTTATTGAATGAATTTCATATTTGTTATTTTATTTTAAGAATGGAATTTCAAGCTGGTTCAGCTTGAAGTTTTATCTTTGCTGCGAACAGGACAATGACTAATTCCGGAACGATGAACACCCTTAAACAGCTCAAACAATACACAAAAGTAGTAGCCGATACCGGCGATTTCGAAAGTATGTGGCAGTATCAGCCCATTGATGCCACGACCAATCCTTCTTTGATTTACAGTTCTGCTTCCGATCCGCGCTATGCCCCTTTGGTTGAGGAGGCCATCGCTTATGCCCGGCAGCAGGCTGATTCTTCCTCGGAGAGGCTTGGACTGTGTTTGGATAAACTGGCTGTGAATTTTGGACTGGAAATATTGAAGATTGTTCCTGGCAGGGTTTCAACGGAAGTGGATGCGCGGCTGTCGTTCGATATCGAAGGAACCATCGCAAAAGCCAGAAGTCTGATCCGGCTTTATGAAGCCAATGATATT
The DNA here is from genome assembly GCA_002440975.1 of Bacteroidales bacterium UBA6229. Taxonomy (GTDB): domain Bacteria; phylum Bacteroidota; class Bacteroidia; order Bacteroidales; family F082; genus UBA5536. The sequence continues at coordinate 20,382 of DJWN01000103.1, read as the reverse complement.
TCGCGTGAGCGCATTTTGATTAAAGTGGCTGCCACCTGGGAAGGAATAAAAGCTGCCGAGGTGCTCGAAAAAGAAGGAATCCGAACGAATCTCACCTTGCTGTTCAGCAAGATTCAGGCTATTGCCTGCGCAGAAGCAGGAGTGCAGTTGATATCGCCTTTTGTGGGACGCATCCTCGACTGGCACAAGGCACATCGCAAGGTAGAGCATATTCCGGCCGAAGAAGACCCGGGTGTTTTGTCGGTGAAAGCGATTTACAAGTATTATAAAAAGTTTGGTTATTCTACCGAGGTGATGGGTGCCAGTTTTAGAAATACCGGAGAGATTATTGAACTCGCAGGGTGTGATTTGTTAACCATTTCACCGGCTCTGTTGGCTGAGCTGGAGCAGGATCAGCAAGTGATCAGTCCAAAACTTACGCCAGAAATTGCCCTGGGATCGGATGAGGAGAAAATACTTCCTGACGAAAAAATGTTTCGCTGGTTGCTGAATGAAGATGCGATGGCTACCGAAAAACTGGCCGAAGGCATCCGGAAGTTTACGGCTGATCTGATCAGGCTGGAACAGTTTATTGCACCTAAATTGGCTTAATTTGCTGGTTCACCGAGAATTTCCAGCGCATATTTTTGAAGCGCATTGCGGGCTTCAATGAGTTTTTTGCAGACAGTTTTTTTTCGGTTGCAGAACCATTTCCATCGGAGTAATCGGATGAAATGTTTTTGCTGCCTGAAATGATAAAAGGCAAACAATCCCAGATACGGACTCATCATCAAGCCAAGCATTGTCCAGCCAATCGAACCGGAAATAGTATAAATGATGATGCCTAGAATCAGATACCAAATAGGAAAAAGCAGAAAACTCAGCACAAAATTGACCGAGCTGATAAATTGCGGGTCTTTAAACTTTCCAGCAACCAGCCCGGGGATTTTGTATGGAAGGTAGTTTAATATTACGCCAATAAGCCATGGCAAAAAGGTGATCAACTGCCAAATACCAGAAAAAAACAGGCTGATCGCTGAAATGCTAAACTGACTCGGGCTCGTTTCACACAGATGATATTGCTGAAGATTTTGCAGGTATTCATTACTTTTTGCAATCAGCGATTGGTAGCTTTCAGGGCGTTGGATGGCCAGTAAATTTAGGTTTTGGGCTAAGTTTTGTTCGTTATTAAACGCTTTGATGATTGCCTTTTCCCCTGAAATTTCTTGTATTGTGTAGCGACTTAGTTTTGTCAGTAGTCTGAAAGCTTTACTGTCTTCAAACTGGCCGAAATGGACGATTTGATTTTTCAGTTGCTCTTCGAGGCAGTCTTTCAGTTTGGTAAGGCCATCTTGCGGATGTTGTTTGTAATCGCTGTAAAAGGCAGACAAGGCAATCGGTTTGCCAATATTCAGCAGCAGTTTTTTGCCGGCATGGTCCGGATGTTCATAATCGATTCCAAAAGGGATAATATAGATTTCTTCTTTGAAATTTACAGCCTCAGCAGCCTGAAAAGCAATGCGGCCAATGCCTTTTTTAAGGGGTTGCAGTATTTTGCCCGGCGAATGGGTGCCTTCGGGCATGATCGTCAGCGCGAAGCCGTTTTTGAGTAAACGCACTGTTTCGGCAAATACGGCTTTGTTTTTTTCGACCACATTTACGCCATCGCGGATGCGGTAAACAGGCAAAATACGCAGGAAATAGAGTATCCGTGCGATGATTTTTTTCCTGAAGATATCGGCACGTGCCAGAAAAACAACCGGACGTCCGGCATAAAAAAGTACGGCCAACGCATCCATCAGTGCATTTTGGTGGTTAGCGGCAAAGATGACCGGTTTGTCATTTGGGATGTTTTCCAAGCCTAAAACTGTGATTTTTTTATAGTAGAGATGGTAATAAAACCGAAGCAGCTGAAACAGGATTTTGTAAGCTGTCGAAGGGATGTCCAATCGAGGAAGATCGCGTTTTTTATCCATTGGCAAGCTGTTTTACAGGCCTGAACCTGGCCCAAAAACCGGCCACGCTAAGTCCGGCCACGATGTGCCAGATGCCCCACCAGGCTGCGATAAAAGCCATGCCTCCCATATTCAGTTCCGGAGGAAAAATCCGTGGATTAAAAAGCAAAACCAAGGCCAGTCCTGAATTCTGAATGCTGGTTTCGATACCAATAGTTCGGCGGTTGATGCGGTTGAGCCCCCAGGAAGCTGCGAAAAGATATCCAGTAGCCAGTGCCATCAGGTGATGGAAAAGTACGATCAGGAAGATACAATCAATGTATTGTGTGAAGTAATTCAGGTTGTTGTGGAAAGCAATCACTATGAACAAACCAAAAAGTATCAGTGAAATACTCCGGATAGGCTGTTTGATTTTTTTTGTGATCACCGGAAATTTTTGAGCAAAGAAAATGCCGGCAATTACAGGAATACCCAAAATGATAAATACAGTACGAAACATTTCCAGCGGATCAATTTCAATGGGACGCTGCAAAGGTGAAGTATTGGAATACAAACCACCCCAAAAGGCAAAATTGGCCGGCGTGAGCAGCACGGCCAGCACAGTGCCCGGCGCAGTAAGACTAACCGAAAGTTCTACATTGCCTTTGGCAACACTGGAAATAAAATTAGACACATTGTCTCCGGGGCATGAAGCCACCAGTAGCATACCAAAAGCCACCGAAGGGGTGATGTAATCATCAAAAATCCAGACGGCTAAAAAGGTGAGAGCCGGTAGCAACAGGTACTGGCTGATCAATCCGGCAAAAATGGCTTTGGGTTGTAGAAAGACTTTTTTGAAATTTTCGATTTTGATGCCCAGTGCCACCCCAAACATAATCAGACCAATGGTGACATTCATCAGGTGCAGGCCGGCCTCACTGAAGTTGAGTTTGAGCGTGTCGAGGAGTAACAGGTCTTCGTGCATGATGTGCTGGTAGTAAGTTAAGTGCGCAAAGATAGGGATTTGTAAGGAGAGGAAGGTAGTTAAGAATGGGTTTAAGGGGTTTAATGGTTTAAGGGTTAATGTGTTAAAGGGTTAATGAGTTAAAGGGTTAATGGTGTCTTGTCCTGAATTAGGTTTACAGAGAATGTAAATTTTTGCTCCACAGACTAAACTTTTTCAAAAATGCGTTATCTTTACAGTTCATTAAAGTAACATACCAATTAGTAACCAAAACATTGGATTTATGAATACACGATTCAAAAATTTCTGGATGGTTTTAGTGACCGTCTTTTTGGGCCTTAGCATGCAGGCACAACAATGGGAACTGTTAAATCCTTCGCCAACTTTCAACGACATCCAGGCGGTTAGTTTTCCTTCGCCCGATACGGGTTTTATCGTTGGAAACAACAGCATGGTGATGCGCACTTTTGATGGTGGCGAAAGCTGGACTACTATTGATTTTCCGGCTGAAGGTGTGCAAATTCGTTTTGTGGATTTCCGCGACAATAACCATGGCGTTGTTGTTGCCTGGAGCCATATTTTTACGACCAGCGATGCCGGCGAAACCTGGCATTACACCCACTGGCAGCAGGCCGGCGATTATGTGGCAGCTGACTTTGTGGATAATAATACCGGCTGGATTACCGGATCAGGAAGCATATTGATAAAAACTTCTGATGGCGGTATCAACTGGAATCGCCAGTCAATACCCAGTAATCATGGACAGGCCATTGATTTCGTGGATGAAAATGTGGGTTTTGTGGCCGGACATTTGAATCAGAATTATGGTTATCCCAGATTGTATAAAACACTGGATGGGGGCGAAAGCTGGACAACCATTTCTCTACCTGAGGGATTTGAAAGATTTGGCGGATTGTCGGTGATTAATGAACAGCAAATTTGGATTGCAGCCTTTAATCATTCCGTAAATCAGGATTCTACTTTTGCAGTCTTTAAAGCCTACTATACAAATAATGGCGGAGCCGACTGGACAACTTTTGAGATCGGTCAGACAGATGGTAGTATGATACGGAAAATGAAATTCTTAACAGCAGAAGAAGGCTATATTATGTCGTATGGTCAATTGTACAGAACTATTGATGGAGGAGAATACTGGGAATCGCTTCCGATTGAAACAGGATTTATTTCGAGCTGCACCGATTTTTCGTGGCAAGGTGGTGATGAGCTTTTTGTATCGGGCACCGGGCCGGTTTTATTTAAAAGCGAGGATAGCGGACAAAGCTGGGAAAATCTGGTCAAAGGTCCGATCAACGATTTCAAATCGGTCTATTTCCTGAGCGAACAGCAAGGTTTTAGCGGGTATGGCGGTATTGAAGGGCCTACTATTTTGCGAACGACTGATGGTGGCCAAAGCTGGCAACAAGCCAATTATCCTGATATTTTTGCATATGCTCCGGTTTCTTCCTTTGCCTTTGCCTCTGAATCAAGAGGATGGGCAGCCTTTACAAGCAACCAAATCTTTGAAACCAACGATGGCGGTCTCAATTGGCAGCTGAAACAAACCGGATTCGAAAATTATTACTTTAACCACATCACAGTTTCAACTGATGGCGGATTGTTTTTGACTTCAACCAGAGGAGAAATAATCAAATCGACTGATAATGGTGCTACCTGGACAGATATTTCCCCTTCACTGGCTGATGACGTGTTTTTTGATGGTTCCACAAAGTTTGTTTCTCAGGAGCTTGGTTATATGGTGCTCAGGACAGAAGAATACAAGGGATTACTCTTGAAGACAATAGATGGCGGGGCTTCGTGGCATTTTGTTCAAATCCCGTTTGATGAAAGGATTAGTTCAATCAGTTTTGCAGATTCAGAAACCGGTATGATCACCTTAAACGAACAAGGTATTTTGATTACGCGCGATGGTGGAGAAACTTGGTCAGAGCCTGTGCAGATCAATGAAAGAGCAGCATCTTTTGTGAAAATGATAACACATGAGCGGGCTGTTGCCACTTTTGAAGATGCGATGGTAGCAATCACGGCTGATGGAGGCGAAAGCTGGGAACTCCGGTACGAGGGTCAGCATCGCAGGGTAAGATATCCTGTAAGCTTTTTCGTGGATGAGCAGCAGGGCTGGATGGTGGGCGACAACGGAGTCGTTTTACGTTATACGGATGAATACTTGAGTTTGCCTTCAAATGTGGCTCACGAGCAGCAAAAACTGTTTTATCCTAATCCGGCAAATGATGTAATTTATTTATTGCCTAAAAGCCACAATGGACTTCGTATTTATGATATGCAGGGGCGTGAGGTTTTTTATCAGGAGAAATTTGCAGGCAGCCGTCTTGCAGTTGATTTTTTGCCTGCCGGCATGTATCAACTGGTGTTGATGACCGGTGACAATAAGCTACATCAAAAGCTGATGGTGAAGTAGCGATCAATTTATAAAACCCGCACTGCCTGTCCTTCGCAAAGCACCACATCACCGGCTTTTATTTTGCGCCTTTTTTCCAGGGCAACCGTGCCGTTCAATTTTACCTGAGCTGACAGTATCATTTGATTGGCTTTGCCACCACTTTCGGCCAGGCCGGTAAATTTGAGCAATTGATTCAGTAAAATGTACTCATGGCCTTCGAGTGCAAATTCAATCATGTGAGGTTTTTTTGTTAGGATTTTGTTTTTAGTTGTAAAGCTTAGGCTCGGCTTCGCCACTTAATACACGTAAACCATTCATGGCTAGAGCCTTTAGTTCGTCTTCACCGGGATACACGTGAACAGGAGCAATCCGATGTACGCGTTCGATGATTTGATTTACGAAATATTTATCATGTGCAATACCACCTGTGATCAGGATGCCATCAACCTGCATATGCATCACAGTAGCCATTGATCCAATTTCTTTAGCTACCTGATACGCCATAGCTTTGTAAACCAGTTCTGCTTCCTGGTCGCCGGCTTCCACCTTTTGTTGCACTTCGTAGGCACTGTTTGTTCCCAGATAGGCTACCAATCCACCTTCCCCTTTTATCATTTTTAATACTTCCTTCAGTGTAAATTCTCCACTGTAGCAAAGCCTTGCCAATGCAGCAACGGGCAGCGTGCCGGTTCTTTCTGGTGAGAAAGGCCCGTCGCCGTCAAGTCCCTGATTCACATCAACCACACGGCCTTTTTTGTGCGCACCTACTGTGATGCCACCACCCAGATGCACCACAATCAGATTCATTTCTTCGTATTTGCGCATAATACTTTTGGCATGTTGACGGGCTACAGCTTTTTGATTAAGCGCGTGAAAAATCGAAACTCGTGGCAGCAGTGGATGACCCGAAAGTCGTGCAATATCATCCAACTCGTCAACCACAACAGGATTAGCAATAAAAGCTCTTGCATCCGGAAGCGATTGGGCAATGTCGTGGGCAATCAGTCCGCCCAGGTTGCTGGCATGTTCGCCTAGCGGACTATTATGCAGGTCGTGTAGCATGGTTTCATTCACTTCATACACTCCTGATTCGATTGGTTTTAGCAATCCGCCACGTCCTACCACAGCTCGTATCTGTTCCAACAATATATCAGCATCCAGCAGTTGTTTCAGGATCAAATCTTTTCGAAATTGAAACTGATCTGTGATTTTATCAAAAGCTTCGAGTTCTTGGGTGCTGTGTCGTATCGTTTTGATATAGAGCGGATCAGTGCCTGAAAATACCCCAAACTTTGTTGAAGTGGAGCCGGGATTGATCGTAAGGATGCGGACTTCTTCCATGGTTCTTTGTTTAGGGTGCGAGAGTGATATTTATTTTGCAGTTAAGGCAGCCAGCGCAATGGAATAGAGTTTTGTTTTGGTGCTGTCGCCCCGTGACGATAATACAGCCGGAACTCTTGCTCCAACCACCATAGCTCCAAGTTCGGCATTGGCCAATTTGGTGTTCATTTTATAAAAAACATTACCAGCTTCTATGTTTGGAAACACCAGGCAGTCGGCATCACCGGCAACAGGACCAGTCATTTTTTTAATCGTGGCACTTTCCGGATCAATTGCTACATCCAGTGCCAGCGGGCCATCGATATCAGCACCTTTGATCTGACCACGGTCTCCCATTTTGGCAATTAATGATGCATCCACACTGGATGGTATTTTATAGGAAACCTGCTCGGAGGCCGTAATTAGCGCAACTTTCGGTCGCTCAATACCTAAGGCATGTGCCGTGTTTATCAGATAGTTGGTGATGGCAATTTTTTCGGGCATTTCAGGAGCCGGAAGAATGGCAACATCCCCAACAATCAATAATTTATGATAATTTGGGTTTTCAATCACCGTTACGTGACTCAGAATTGATCCCTTGTTCATCAGACCTTTTTCTTTGTCTAATATGGCCCGCATGTATTTGTCGGTACTTACCAATCCCTTCATCAGCAGGTTGCCCTCTCCGGCATTGATTAACTCAACCGCTTTGTAGGCAGCTTTCATCTCATCCGGCTCGTGAACAATAGTAAATTTGTTCATACTGATCTGATGACTTTCGCATACTTTGCGTATCTCTTCCTGATCGCCTACCAGTGTGCCTTCAACAAGTCCCTGATCAATGGCCATGCTAACGGCACTGATGGAATGTTCATCGTTAGCGTAAGCAGCAACAAGGATCTTTTTTTTAGCACTCCGAAGCGCATCGAACATCTGTTCTAATTTGGTGATTTTCATAAATAATAGCCTTGGATAATATAATTGTTAATTTCTTCACATTACAGCTGCAAAAATAGGAAAAAGGACTTATTGCCGCAAATGACTGATGCTTTTTGTTACGCCTGCTTTTACGAAGCGGTTGCAGCCCTCAATCCCGATAATCTTGTAAGAACGGATTGCTTTACAGATTTTGTTAATTTTGCACAAAAGCTTTGCAAAAAATGACAACAATCAATGTATCCGAAACGATCATGTTGAAACTTGTTGAGGTGAATGATGCCGAACAAATTTTTAAAACCATAGATGCACAACGTCAGTATTTGGGAACATGGCTGCCTTTTGTTGAGTTGACGAAAAAACCTGAAGATACAATTCAGTTTATCAGAAGTGTTAACAGAGACCAGGAATTGGTTTTTGTGATGCTTTTTCAGGGTGAATTTGCTGGTTTGATAGGATTTAAGAACACCGATCTGCTAAACAGAAAAACAGAAATCGGATATTGGCTTTCTGAACCTTTTCAGCACAAGGGAATTGTTACGCTTTCGGTGAAAAGCCTGGTAAAGTATGCCTTTGATAAACTCCGGCTTAATCGGGTGGAGATAAATTGTGCATCCGAAAATGTTTCAAGTAAACGGATTCCTCAGAAATTGGGTTTTCAGTTTGAGGGCATCGAGCGGGATGGAGTGCTACTTAGCGGGAATAAATTTGTTGATATTGAACGTTATAGCCTTTGCAAACGCAGAGATAAAGTGCATTTTTAAACGTCAAAATGACAGTTTATTATTGGGTAATGATGTCAAATTATCAGAAAACATATAATAAAATTTTATATTTCGATTTATATTGTTGATAATAAGGTGTATTCAATATTTTTGTTTTAATACGATGTGTTTTGGCATATGATTTGATCTTCTTCAGTGTAAATAAAATAATAACAAACTAAAAATGGAGGATTGAATCATGAAACTTACACGTTTTTCGAACAATTTGGTTCCTGCTTTTCCTTCATTGATCGATCGGTTTTTTGAAGGAGATGTGATGGATTGGAACAACTGGAATTTTGCCGGATCTGATTCCACCTTACCGGCCGTGAATGTGAAGGAAAATGATGATGAAATTATGATTGAAGTTGCAGCACCGGGCTTGAAGAAAGAAGATTTCAAGCTGGATTACGACAATGGCCGCCTGACGATTTCTTCGGAAAAGGAAGAAAAATTTGAGGAAAAAGAGGGCGAGAAAATTACCCGTCGCGAGTTTAGTTATCGCTCGTTCCAGCGGAGTTTTAGTGTGCCCGAAACCGTTGTAAATGTGGACAAAATTGCTGCTAAATACAGCGATGGCATTTTAAAGCTAACTTTACCAAAACGCGAAGAGGTGAAGCCGAAACCGGCAAAGCAAATTAAAATTTCCTAAAAATGGAGGGCGGGTTTTCCGCCCTTTTTTATTGTTCAAGTTGTTTGCGGCACACCGGACAAAAATCAGCATTTTTCAGGTCGATATCTTCCACATAGGTGGAGGCCTGCATCACACATCCGATATTCCGGCAATGAATCAGCCCAAAGTTATGTCCCAGCTCGTGGATTACCTCTTTTAAAAAGCGTTCAGGATAATTCTGCCTGTTGGTCTTAATCCCATAACGCTCATCCACAAGTCTGTAACCCGAAGCCACTGCCGAACGGCCATTCAGGTAAGCCTGTCCGAAAATGTAGGTGAGAATGGGTATGAAAAGGTCAACCTGAAACAGGCCTAGAGTTTTTGATTCTGCTTTGCTGTAATTCTGATCAACCATTTGCAATAAACTGTCGGCATTGTATTGTCTGCGTGTGCCATCGAAAAATTGTCCAAGCTCGGTACGCGCTTCTTTATGATTTACTTTGCATGAAAAGATACGGGCGGTTTCGGCACGTAACATTTCCAGCAAGGCTTTGTCAGTTATGCCAAACGAGATCAGGTTAATCTGATTTACATGCTTCATGGTGTTGGTTGCCATGCCCCAGCTTATTGTTTCAGGTCGTATTTTTTAATTTTATTGTACAGCGTAACTCTATCTATACCAAGGGCTTGTGCAGTTCGTGAGATGTTCCAACTGTAGTTGGTTAACACTTGATTGATATGTTGTTTTTCCAGGTCGTTCAGGCTTTCTGTTTTGGATAGGGTAACAGGTTTGCTGAGTGGTAAATCACGCAGTTTGATTTCTTTGCCGTTACCAACAACAATGGCTCGTTCAATGATATTTTCCAATTCGCGTACATTACCCGGAAAATCGTAATCCTGAAGTCTTTTCATTGCGGTTGCTTCCATAATAACCAATGGCCTGCTCATGCTTTTGCAATATTTTGCAATGAAATAATTAACCAATAACGGAATATCGTCTTTTCTTTCTCTTAATGGCGGCACATTGATATTAACTACATTCAGCCTGTAGTAGAGGTCTTCGCGGAAACTACCTTCGTTTACCATCTTTTTCAGGTCGCGGTTTGTGGCACAGATCACTCTGAAATCGGAGGTGATAGTTTTGTTGCCGCCAACCCTCACAAAGCTTTTCGATTCGAGAACACGAAGGAGTTCGACCTGCATTTTAGAGGAGATGGTTGCTATTTCATCCAGAAAAATGGTGCCGTTATCAGCCATTTCAAAACGGCCTTTTCGGGTATAAACGGCTCCTGTAAATGCTCCTTTTTCGTGGCCAAACAATTCACTTTCGAGCAAACTTTCGGTAAGTGCACCGCAATGTACACTCACCAGCGGAAAGAATTTGCGCAATGAATTTGCATGTATAGCTTTGGCAATCAATTCTTTGCCCGTGCCGCTTTCGCCGGTTATGATCACTGATGTGTTTGACTGCGCAACCTGTTCTACCTCGGTCAGCATTTTTTTAACAGCCTGGCTTTCGCCAATGATATCTTCAACCTGCTCAAGTGCACTAACTCTTTCGCGCAGTGTTTCATTTTCTTCTTTTAAAGAAACCTGGCGGAGTGCATTGCGGATGAGGTGCGACAGGTCGTCCGGATCGAAAGGCTTTGTTACATAATCGAAAGCTCCGTCTTTGAGTGCCTGAACGGCAGTGTCAACAGTTGCAAAAGCCGTGATAATAATGATGATAGCATCTGGTTTAATTTGCTTGATTCGGCGCAAAAGCTCCAGGCCATCCATGCCAGGCATTTTGATATCGGCCAGTATGATATCAAAATGCTCATGATCGAGAATTTTAAGTGCTTTAGAAGCATCTTCGGCACAGGATACCTCAAAGCCATCTTCCAGAAACCAGTTGTATAAAGAATCTCTAACAGATGCTTCATCATCAACAATTAAGATCGAATTTTTTTTCATGATGTTGTTTGGATAGATTCAACACTTAAAGGTAAAATTATTGCCATGGTTGTTCCTTCGCCGGCTTTGGAAAGCACTTCTATTTTGCCCTTATGTCGCTGTACAATGCCGTGTACGATGGCAAGGCCCAACCCTATGCCGCTTACACCATTTTTTGTGGTGTAGAAAGGCTCAAAAATATGAGGAAGCACTTCTTCGTTGATGCCGCTTCCATTGTCAATGATTTCAATCCGAAAAGTCTTGTCATCGGGATTGGTGGTTCTCAGGATGATTTCACCATTTTCGTTGATTGCTTCGGTGGCATTCATAATCAGCGCAACACAGGCTTGTTTTATTTGATTGGCACCGCATTTCACTTTGTCGTTCGTGGCTTTAAAATCAGTTAAAAAGCTGATCTGATTCATACGAACAGGATGTGCCATCAATTCGTAGGTTTCTGTGAGTATCTGATGCAGGTGTACTTCACTCATCTGACCCTGATCTTTGCGCGAGAAATCAAGCATTCCTCTTACGATTTCTCCACAACGTTTGGTTTCTGATTCAATCAAACTTAAATGCTTAAGAATAGATTCCTTTTTGGAAGCATATAACTCAATGTTGTTGAGTTGCTTGTAAATAAGTTTAGTATAAATCAGGATTCCCGAGAGGGGATTGTTAAGTTCATGAGCCACAGAAGCTGACAATTTTCCCAATGAAGCAATCCTTTCGAGCTGAATCAATTCGCTTTGAGCCGAGCGCAATTCCTCCGTTTTCTTCTGAACTTTATATTCGAGCTGCTGCGACCAGTTTTCAAGTTCAACAGTAGCCTGTTGCAGATTGTCGAGCATGGAGTTGAAAGTAACAGCTACCAGGCGCATATCATCCAGCTGATCACTGCCAATATCCACACGGGTGTTTAGTTCGCCCGAAGCAACGGCATTGCTTGCGTTGAGCAGGGCGTTGAGTGGTTTCTTGATTTTTTGAGTGGTGAGCAAGATCAGTAAGCCAAGCAATATCACCGAACTGATGATTGCCATCATATAAAAATCGATGGATGATTTCTGAACGGCTTTGTCCAGCTGAGCCAATGGCATTTTAATGATAAATGTTCCCAGTATATCTTCTTCAGGGCTATGAGCGTGGCATTCGGTGGTGGAGCATGAAGTTTCGTTCATGATAGGAGTGCGAATCAACAACTGCCTGTGTTTGTCGGATGTGGTGCTTTCGCAAAGGCTGTTTTCATCAAATATATAATAGGACTTTTCGGTCCGTGGAAAAAGTGTATCCATCTGGGTATGACATTGTTTGCAGTCTGGGTTGCTCATATCATCATACAATGAAAATGACCCGTAAATCAAATCGTGATTGTGGTCGTATAAGTTTACTTCATCAATATTGTTTAGGGTATTGATAACGTCGATGATATTGTAGAGTTCGCTTTTGTTGTTTTCGAGCATGGAATGATACATGGCACCTTCGACGATAGAGCCAACATTTTCGCCGCTTTGCAGGATCACTTCGTTGAGCTGTTTTTCGTGTACGGACCGATAAATCAATCCAAAGGAAACAAACAGGAAAAGCGTCATCAAGCCGATGCTGAATATCACGCGACTATAGATAGTAGATCGAAACCAGCGAAAAGGAACGCTGTTTTGCAGACCAGATTTAGTTTTGTGTTTATTTGTTTCCATGTGGATAAAAAGAGTTTACCTGCATCCTTCTTTATATTATACGCTTCGAAAATACAACAAAAGATGCAAGTAAGATGCTTAGAATCTGTCTAATTTACCTCTGGCAGTCTCAGAAATGCTTGTTCAAAATCATTCCAGATAGTGTGCGGCATTTCGGCAAATACTTGTGGGTCGATTTCGCCCCCATCTTGCAGAATAATGGGTTGAGCCACAGGATTATGTGCAGATTGGATCTGAGCAAGAAAATCACGGGCACGACTTAATTCGTTGATCATCCAGCTTTTAACAGATTTTGGTTTAATCAAAAATTGAACTTCCTGTTGCCAGTTTTCTGCTTCCAGTTCTATCATCCAGGCTTCGTGATAAGGCGAAAGTTTATTTATCCCGCTCGACTTCTCAAGCAAGGCATTGGTTTTTCGTACCACACCACTCAGGGGCGAAACAAGCTGAAGAAGTTTTCCGTTGCAGTGTAATTCGGCAATAGGTTCGCCTTTTGCAACTGATTCACCGGGATTTTTTTTCAGCACAACTTGTTCTGTAATAACGAGATTTCCAATCAGATGGTTTATTCCCAATCTGATTTGGTTTGCTCTGACAGGTTTCACCCATATATGATTTATCGCCATATAAAAATGTTGCGGTATATCTGATACGGTTCTGAAAATGTTGGCAATAGAATTGGTAACTGTTGCTGACTTTGCATTTTTGTTTAACATGATCCAAAAAGGTATTAATAAGAGAAAGAAAATTATGGTTAACAAATACTCAGTGCCCTTGGTGGCAAAAAGATTATAATAATGAAATTCTTCCATGACTTTATATTTTTTAGTGGTTATTATTTACCCAATCGGGTGATTTTCTTAAAATGGGCATCCGTGTTATGATCCAACGCAGTACCCAAATTTCAATAAAAATGATCGTTAGTGTTACTACAAATTCCTGCCAGGTGGGCACATAGCGTACTGCTGCATCATATTGAAATGCAATTATTGAAATATTCATCCGGTTAAGAACAATACCCAGCAGGGTGAGCACACTGGCCACTTTTATCATGCTGATATTGTAGGTTCGGTAGCTTTGAAAAAACAGCAGCATAGGAAGCAACACAAAACCCAGTATTTCGAACATAAACCAGTAACCCATCGGACTGAACAGATAAGGCATATTTTGCTGATGCACAAAGATGAGAATTTGCATAAATAAATACACAAACATACCAACGGCACAAACTTTCGACAAACCGTGTAAAATGCTGTTGTGCTGTTTGTGATGATCTTTATCAAGTTGATAATCAAACACCTTTCTACTGATACTGCCTTCGAGAATAACCATCGAAATACCACCAAAAACACTCGAAACAACAAACATCAGTGGCATGTAGGCGTTGTACCAGAGCGGATGGATTTTGTCTTTTGCCATAAGGAAGAGTGCTCCAACGCCGGATTGATGCAAAGCCGAAAGGGTAATACCAAATATCACCGCGGCAAGTGTTAAGCCCGATAGAAATTTTCGCGCTTTGCGTGCATTGAGCCACTCGGCAATGGCAGGCGAAAACTCGAGCAGCAGTGCCAGCATATACAAAAGGAAATGCCAGCCCACCAAAAACAATACGGAGCTTACTCCAAAGCTATTTCCTATAATCACATTGATGATACTAAGTGGTCGTCCCAAATCGAGCAGTAAGGCGGCTGAATAAAACAGGTAGGCCAAAAAGCCGTTCAAAACGGTAACGCGCACAATTGGCCGGTATTTTTCAAGATTGAGGATATACACCATAAAAACCAGGACATAAGCCCCACCGGCAAAGGCTACACCGGTAACTACATCAAAACCAATCCATAGCCCCCACGGAACTTCTTGACTGAGATTTGTTACAGAACCTATCCCTTGAGTAAAACGTATATACATGATAATCAGACCGGTGATGATAACCGGAATACTGATAATATTGAAGGGCGTTAAGATTTTGCCTTTGGGTTTTAATTCGTTGAGGATAAATTTGAAAGTATTGTTTTCGCGATTATCCAGATACAGGGGTTGTGATGCTGCTTTGTTCATGACAATTCCTCCTTTTCATAGGTTCCAGGTTTGGTTTTATTTGTGGCTTCATAAATGCCCAGCAAAGCAGCGGGCAAAAGAATATCAACCGGTGCGATGGAAGAAATAAAACCTTTAGTGAGCGAAGGATAGGATTTGTTTTGGATTTTGGTGTTAAAACCTAATTCTTCAAACGGAACAGGTGAAAGATACATCCAGCTTGATCCGCCAGCTTCATGTTCGCCATAGATATGAGGATAATACAAATCCGGATTTTCGACAATGCGTTTGTTTGCCTCAAAAATCAGCTCCCGTCGTGTTCCGAAATAAAGTGCACCGTTTGGGCAATTATAGGCACAGGCAGGCATTTCACCTTGTTGTTGCAGATGGTAGCACATATCACATTTTTCAATCTTGGGATTGGTGCTGTGATACTCAAATTTGGGCATATCAAAGGGGCACGAAACCATGCAATAGCGGCAACCCATGCACTTTTCATCGCGCCAAATCACAGAGCCCTCTTTGGTTTTGTGCATGGCTTGTGTAAGACAGGCCGCTCCACAAGCCGGATCGTTGCAGTTCATGCATTGGGTCTTAACAAAAACTTCACCTTTGGAGGTATTGTATTTGTTAACGACAGTGCGGCGGGTGTGATCTGTTTTGCGGCGTTCGTCTTCATCAATTACGTCAGGCTCTGTGAGTTCATGCTCCCAGGCGCAGTCGTATTCGCAGCCATAGCAGCCTTTGCATTTGGTGGCATCGAACAGTATGCCTTTGAGTTCGGGTAAATCTCCGACTTCATGAGCCGGATCGCCCGCGGTGGTTTTGGAGGTTCCTACTGCCAGCGTTGCGGCCGTTACGCCCATGGCTTTCAGGAAGAACCTGCGGTCAATTTTCTTCATGTCCTGTTAAGAATTTGGGTTAGAAAAGGGCTTATCGTTTGGTTATGATCTTATCAGCTACCTGGAAGGGTTGATAAAACTGGTCTGGAAATTTTCCCACACTTCGGGGCAGCAATTTTTTAAGATCTCAGCTTGTGGCTCACCTCCATCTTGTAAAACAGTTTGTGGGTGGTAGCTTTCGTTTGTCGAAACGGAAGCAAAAAAATCGCGCAAACGATTCATTTCGAAACTGATCCATTTGGTGTATTCGTTTACCATCATCATCAGTTTGTTTTCCTGTTGCCAGTTGTCCGGTTCAATCTGATAGAGCCAGCCTTTGTCGTAAGGAGATTGGTTAAGCTCCTGAATATGTGTGTTGATGGTTTCGTTTACTGCTTTCACAACACCTGTTACGGGTGAAAAAATTGTGATGCTTTTTCCATTTTGGATAAGGCTGATCAGGGCATCTCCTTTTTCTACCTTTTCGCCTGTTTTTTTAAGTTTCACACGTGAAAGCGGGCCTGTTGCATTCAGGATAAATTCATCTACGCCGGTTTTTACCCAGCCGTCTTTTTGCATCAAAGTCCAGGTGTGGGTGCGGTCGAAAAGCAAGCCGGCCGGAGTTTGTTTTGGTGCTGTATTTTGATCAGCTTCAAGACTGCTGATGAGGTTTTCGTCTCTGCTTTTTTGGCTAAAGAACAAGGAGCCTGTGAGTAATCCGATAATCAGCAGCAATCCTAAAGTCGGCAGAATCAGCTTTTGCCAGATGTGCTGTTTGAAGATTGGTGCAGGAGGAGTTACAGGAATGGTGTTGAGTTTTTCAATCTGGGCATAACGCTCGGGAAGTGGCAATTGACCGATATTGTTAGCAGCAAGTGTTTGCTGTCCTTCATTTAAAGCCCAGCTCACAAAGCTGATTTGTGCATCAGAGGGTTTGTTTGTGGCTGCCAGAAAATAGGTGTTTGTGAGGGCATGAGGATATTTTCCCATCCAAACCGCACGTTCGAAGCGGCTTGTTTCTGTGTAGAAATTTTCCATCTGATCGAGCTTGCCATTACCATTCCGGTCAATAGGAAGCAGTGCCAGCTGATTGATGTTTTCAGCCGTTGCATCATTTTTGATTGCATTGTATCTTATAAATCCAATTTTGTTTGTGTTTTGATTGATCGCTTGCAGAACAGCATTATCAGAAGCCAGTTTTTCAAGCTTCCAGGAATCAGCTTTTGATTCGGTAAACTTTTCAAGCATTTCGATCAGATGGGCATCCTCTGAAATGAAAACGGGATTGTTTTTCATGAAATCAGCCAATGTTTCTGCCGTAAATCCGGTCTCGTTCCAACTAGCTGTTTCGGGATGGTTGATGTTGAAAACTCCAACAACTACATTGCGTGCAATCGGCATGCGCCAGGTTTGGTGATCAAGCTTGGTTATGTGAACTTCATCTGTGATGAGCAGTGTGTTTTCGTCCGCACCAAAATCGGTTGATTCTGGGGTTTGCAGCTTTAAGGTACTTTGTGGCTGATGCTGTGAATAGGCATCTGTCCAGCTGATGGCAATGTTTTTTACAACATCTGAATCCTTTTGCTGGTTTGCCTGAAGCGGAATTGTAAAGGCAATGAGCAAAAGTGCCATCATGAATTTTGAGAAATAAGTTTGTGTTTTCATGTCTTTATGATTTTTGGTATTATGTTTCGTAGTTTTCATCACATTTAAGTTTATGCCTTGTATGTTCAATTTGTGTGCCAAAGCCAAAATACATATGCTAATACTCAATAAATCAATGAAATACAGAAATCATTTTGTTTTGATTTTTGAATGTGTACTGTTGAAAAATACAACACATAATTTTTGAAAATTTTGTAACAATCAGAAAATGAGTGGTTAAAATATAAGTGGTGAAAATATATACAGCTGTTGAAAATTACAACAGAACGATATTAAGCCTCATGTAATCAAGAAGATATAGCTTTTAGATTATTAATTGCGACCTCAAACTGTAGCGGAAATTTTCATTTTTATTGTATAAGTCAAGTTCGCTTGATCGAGAATGAATCCATGATTGAAAATCCTTTAGTGTTATAGTTATTTGGATGATATCTATCAAACTGAAATACATGTTTGGAGAACCAGAATGACATAAAAGACAGCAAAAACTGGCTGCCGTTTCTTTTCTGCTGGGAATTGCGATTGTATTTATTTCGGTGATGATGAAGTATTTATGATGACGTTTTTCTAAAACAATCCTCCATAAATTAATCCGCTAATGGTAGCCATCACGATCACCAGTGCTACATAAACCAATGTTTTTTGCGTTCCCATAACGCCTCTGATTACCAGAATATTTGGTAAGGAGAGTGAAGGGCCTGCCAGTAAAAGTGCCAAGGCCGGTCCTTTGCCCATTCCGGCAGCGATAAGGCCTTGCAAAACAGGTACTTCTGTAAGCGTGGCAAAATACATTAAGGCACCAACGATAGAAGCAAACAAGTTTGAAAAAACAGAATTGCCACCTACCAAAGCTGTTATCCATTCGTTGGGAATAATACCAGGAATGGTGATGTCATCATGCGTTGAGCCCAGCAGAAAACCTGCAGTAACAACTCCCACAGCCAGCAAAGGCATAATTTGTTTGGTAAAATCCCAGGCCGAGCGTGTCCATTCAGGATTATCTTCATCGGTTTTATCCAAAAGGGTGATTATACTCAAGCCGGCAATAGCTACAACCATAGGCACCAATGGAGAGGCGGTAAGTAATCCGGCGGCTGCAGTGGCGAGTGCAGCAAGGGCAACATGCCACCATTTTATATTCAGGATAAAGAGGAGTGAATAGATCAGGAACAAGCCGAAAAAGCTGGTGATCAGCCATTTGTTCGACCAAATCCAGTACCAGGCTCCTGTTGTTTCACCAGATGAAGGGGCACCCCAGTTGGCAAAAACCAAAATCAGTACGAGTGTAAAAAAGTGAAAAGAGGTCTGCCACATCGGCCTTTTCTCGGGCATGTCCGGAAAATTCATTTGTTCAGCACGTTTGGCTCTTTCTTCTTTGCGAAAGATCAGGGACATGGCCGAACCGATAACAATAGCAAAAAACACTGCGCCTATGATACGGGCTACACCCATCTCGAAACCGAGGATGCGCGCGGTGAGAATGATGGCCAGCATATTGATGGCCGGACCAGAATACAAAAACGCAATGGCCGGCCCCAAACCTGCGCCCCTCTTGTGAATACTCGAAAACAAAGGCAGAATCGTGCAGCTGCAAACTGCCAGTATCGTACCTGAAACAGAAGCTACGGTATAAGCCAGCCATTTTTTGGCTCTGGCTCCAAAATACTTCATCACAGCTCCCTGGCTCACAAAAACGCTAATCACCCCGGCAATAAAAAAGGCCGGAAGCAGACAGAGAATAACGTGTTCGCGGGCATACCAGCGTGTTAAATCCAGTGTGGCATCTATGGCAGTGAGAAATAGCTCATTTTCAATGGGCAGAAAAAATACGAAAAGGAAAATGGCGATGATCCAGCCTAGTATTTTAAGTTCTTTTTTAGTTTCCATAATGGAATCAGTTTTAAGGAATGAAGAAAATGAAGCTATAATACAATCCTACCAGGATAAAAACAACGGCCACAACTTTTCTGAACCACTTCTCAAAGGTTTTGAGCTTATTGTAAAAGCTACCAACTTCAGCTACAGTGAAAGCCAGCATCCAGGCCAGCACAATTACCGGCAGGCCTGTTGCCACAGCAAAAATCACCGGCAGAAATAAACCCGAAGGACTTGCGATGGTAATCGGGATCAGCATACCAAAATAGAGCAAGCCGCTGTAAGGACAAAAAGCCAGTGCAAACACTATTCCCAGCAGCAAAACCTGCCAGAATCCCTTTTTGGAGTTTTGTTCCATTTTATCACCCAGCTTACCCAATCCAGGGAAGTTAATGCGAATGATGTCCAGCATAAATATGCCGATAATCAGCAATAATGGCCCCAGCAGGCGTTCGCCCCATTGCTGAAAAAATCCGGCAATGGAAAAAGTGCTGGCGCCAAAAAAGAGTATCACGCCAATTGCTGTATAGGAAATGGCACGACCGAGTGTATAAATCAAGCCGTTTATAAAAACTTTACGCCGGTTTTTCATATCCTTGCTAATGAAGGCAATGGCTGTGATATTGGTGGCCAACGGACACGGACTTATAGCCGTCATCATACCCAGCACAAAAGCGGTAAGAAAAGGCAATGAAGTATTATCCAGCAGGCTTTGTAAGAAATCCATACTTGCACTATTTAGCTGTTAACCAGGCAGATAATGGGTAACAGCAGATTAGAATGACAGAAATTATTTAAGTTGTTCCCTGATAGTTTTGGCAACTACAACATGAAACTCTTCTGGTTTGGTACGCGCCAGGGCAAAGCCTTCTTTGGTGAGGTCAATTTTATGCTCTGAATCACTGTTTTTTACAATAAACAGGCTCGATCCCCAAACTTTAAACTGATCCACAATAGTTTTGTTCTTTTTCAAATCGATATTTATAATATGAACAGCTATCTCGCCATTTTCAAGCTGTTGCTTAAACTGGGTGTTGAGGGTTTTGAGGGTTTCTTTTTCGATGGCTTTGCAACCTGCACAGCGATTGGTACTGTGGGTGTAGTACACATCCAGCACTGCTTTTTGGGTTTCTTTAGCTGCGGTTTCTGTTTGGGCACTTAAGCTGCTCATCACAAGTATCAAAAGGCTGATTAAATAGAATTGTTTCATTGGGTTAGGGGTTTTGGTTTTTAATAAAAATTAACACTGTTGTCCGGTAAAAATAACGTAAGAACGCTCAATCGCTTTAATTATGCCGTCCCGTACGTACGGGACTTGGGATAATCAGGGGTAACCTTTTATTCTACCCACATTTTGTCCCTAACGGGA
>DJWN01000097.1:1382-30150 GCA_002440975.1 Bacteroidales bacterium UBA6229 | reverse complement strand
TGGCCAATAAATGGAAGTATTAGCAATCAATATATTTGTGATTTTTTTCAGTGTTGTCCGGTTAAAATAGCGTAAAAACGCTCAATCGCTTTAATTATGCCGTACCGTGCGTACGGGACGAAATTATATTTTTACCAGACAACAGTGGATTTTTTTATAAATAATTTGATTTTTTAAGCTGGGTTTGCTAATTTTACCTCATATTTGATTATGAAATAACCAAATCAAAATGAAGAAACTTATTTTCACATTGCTTGTTTTTGTAGCAATACAAGCAAATTCACAGGAAATTGAATATTTTGAAAATGATCCTAAGTGGAGGATAGCTTATACTTTTGGTGGTCAATATCCATGCATGCGGGACTACAATTACACCTATTATTTAAATGGATATGATACAATTGATGGTGTGGTCTATAATAAACTCTATCAACTTGGTTCTTGTATTTATTGGGAGTTTCCTTCACCATACCCTTCACCAGACTGTTCAGGAGGTCATGAAATTAATTCTTTCACAGGGCTTTTCAGACAAGAAGGCAAAAAGATCTACAGATGGGAAGGAAATCAAGAAGTGATGTATTACGATTTTGATCTTGATGTGGGTGATACACTTCCAGATTCGCCACTTCTTGAAGAAGACAATATTTATGTTACAGCTATTGACAGCATTATGATAGGTGAAACATACCGAAAAGTCTTCACGCTGCATACGTACGTTTCTTTTGAACAACCTATTATGATTGAAGGATTAGGATTTATAAGTGGATTTCTATCTGGTTTCCCTGATTATTTCTATCCCGAAAATATTTTGTGTTTTGCCCTTGGTGATGAAATAGTATATTATAATGACCTTTTTAATGGTTGTGATATTTTTGTTGGAATACCAGCGATTGATGAATCAAACCATCAAATGAATATTTTCCCAAATCCGGGCAATGGCCATTTTACAATTCGTATTAATTTAGAGCAATCCACGGAGGCTTATTTAAACGTAATTGATGTTTCCGGACGAACTTTGATACATGAATATTGGAAACTTAAAACAGGGGAAAATGAGAAATACTTTGACTTGACAGATTTACAGACTGGATTATACTTTGTTACAATTACAGGTGCTAATGGTGAATTTTTGTTCAGAAACAATATCCTAATTGAATAGCTTGATATCTGCTTAATGCATAAGCAATAATTTGTAAACCTAACATTTTGATTTGGGTAAATTTTGAATTTCCCATTGCTCAAAAGCACCATCCATATTGATAACGTCAAGTAATGAATTTTCTTTTAAATACGCCACGAGTTGCACACTGCGGATACCGTGCGCACACATCACNNCGCTCAAATTAGGCCGGCCTTGCTGTACCTCCCAATCTTCGCAAAGATCATGCAAAACTGCTTTCCCTGATTTAATGGTTTCATAAGCTTCTGCCGGGGAAATGTGAAGCACCTGCTCGAAAGTGTATTGCTGAAATTTGGGTGTTTTGTAAGCCATTTGACAATAACAGCTATCAGGCTGAAATGTTGAGCCTATTAAATCTAATTCTCACTATCCTCATCAAACAACAGACCCTCATCAATCAGCTTGTTATCTTCGGCAGCAGGCAGTTCCTGCACAGCACGCAGTTTTCGGGTTAAAACATTGGTGCGGGTGGTTACCAATCGATCAATTTCGGTATTGGCTTCCGTAATTTTTTGCTGGGCCTTTTTGAGCACATCACCAAACTTTCCAAATTCGGTTTTTACTTCGCCAAGAATCCGCCACACCTCACTGCTGCGCTTTTGAATGGCAAGCGTTTTAAAGCCCATCTGCAGGCTGTTAAGAATCGCAGCAAGCGTTGTAGGCCCGGTAACGATAATCTTAAACTCGCGCTGTAATTGCTCCACCAGATCGGTGTGCCGGATCACTTCGGCATACAAGCCTTCGATAGGCAGGAACATAATCCCAAAATCAGTGGTATAGGGCGGATCGAGGTATTTGTCGCGAATATCTTTGGCAAATGTTTTAATGGAACGTACAAGAATCTTAACAGCTTCATCCACTTTGGCCATATTTCCTTCGTCATAGGCAGTTTGCAATAAATGGTAAGCTTCCTGCGGGAATTTAGCATCGATGGGCAGGTAAACGCTTCCGCCATCTTCATCTCGGCCGGGTAGTTTGATAGCAAACTCCACATGATCGCCACTCGAACGCTTTGTTTTTACATTGGTTTCGTACTGTTCGGGAGCCAGTATTTGTTCCAGAATATTTCCCAATTGTATTTCGCCCAGCACGCCTCTTGTTTTCACATTGGAAAGCACGCGTTTGAGGCCACCAACATCATTGGCAAGCGTCTGCATCTCGCCCAAACCTTTCTGTACGCTTTCGAGTTGTTTGCTCACCAGTTCGAACGATTGTCCAAGGCGTGTCTCAAGCGTTTTCTGCAGCTTTTCGTCAACTGTTTCGCGCATTTTCTCAAGCTTCAATTCTGTTGAAGTGATCAACTCGGCTTGTTTCTTTTCCAAATCGCCAAACTTTTCGCGTTGCAAATCATTGAATGCCTTCACGTTTTGCGAAAAAGCTTCCTGAAACTGTCGCAAAGATTTTTCCAGTTGTGCTACTTCGGCATCGTTTTGTTCTTTTTGGGCTTTACCCAAATCCGAAAGTTTTCGTTGCATCTCTTCATTCAAGCCTTTCAAATTCTGAGCCAGTTCCTGACGGCCAATACGGCTGCTTTCTTCATTTTTATTAGTCAACAAAGAAAGTTTTTCCTCAAGCGTTTGATTGAGGTTGAAAATAGATTGCCGGCTTGTTTCGCTGATGTTTTTCATCTGTTCCTGCTGACTGCGGTTGATCTCGCGCAGGGTTTCGAGAAATTGTTCCTGAAAATTTTTTAGATTAGCTGCCAGCTCCGTCCTGTTTTCTCTGAACTCATTGTTTATCTCTTGCTCAAAACGCTGGTTGTTTTTTTCAATAAAATCCAATCGCGTAAGTAAAGGATTTAAATCCGTTTGATTATTCTTATGTCGAAAAATTAAAATAATGACGATGATAAGCAGCAATATTGAAGCCGAAGCGAGCCATATCTCAAGCATAACAAGTGTTTTTAGATAAAGTGATATAGGCACAAAGTTCGCAAAAAAAGCCGTGCCTGATGGGATTAATGTTTAGATGGCAAGAAAATTCTTCTCCCGCTTTCGGTATTGCCGGCATCTTGCTATTTTTGCACCTTGAATACAAAACTATAACACTATGGGCAGAGCGTTTGAATACCGCAGAGCAGCAAAGGAAAAGCGTTGGGACAAGATGTCGAAAGTATTTCCCAAACTAGGAAAACTAATCACGATTGCAGCCAAAGAAGGAGGTCCCGATCCCGATTTGAATCCCAAGCTGCGGCAGGCAATCCAAAATGCCAAAGCTGAAAATATGCCCAAGGACAATATTGATTCGGCTATCAAGCGCGCGGCAGGTAAAGATGCAGAAACCATGGTAGAAGTGGTTTATGAGGGCAAAGGTCCTCATGGGGTGTTGGTTGTTGTGGAATGTGCCACTGATAATACCACACGCACTGTTGCCAATGTTAAATCTTATTTCAACAAGGCTGGTGGCTCGTTTGTGCCTTCGGGTTCATTGGATTTTATGTTTTCACGTAAAGCTGTTTTCGAATTTAAAGTCACCGAAAAAATTGACATTGAAGAGCTTGAGCTGGAACTGATTGATGCCGGCCTTGAGGAAATTGATGTGCATGAAGATGCGGCCTTTGCTTATGCCGATTTTACCAATTTTGGCAGTTTGCATGATGCACTGGAAGAAAAAAAGATTGAAATAATTACCGCTAAACTACAGCGTTTTCCCAATTCACCAGTGAGTTTTACTGAAGATCAGATGGCAGATATTGAGAAATTCCTCGATAAAGTGGAGGACGATGATGATGTGCAGGCGGTTTTCACCAATATTGAATAAGCTACCTATCCTTTCGTTGCTCTTTTAAAGGGTTTATTGCGATCAAAAAGATATCGGTAAGTGATGTGGGTTTTGTAGATTTCACCGCCAATGCTTTCGACTACTTTCATCATCGGTTGATTGAAATCTCCTATCCAGTTCATTTGTAACTCTTTGTAGGGGAAATTCTTTTGTAGTGCCACTTTTTGAAAGGCGATTACCAGACCACCATCAACGCCTTTGCCCTGATGCTCTGGTACGATTCCGAAGATTCTGCCAATGATTCTGTCGGCCCTTTTAAAAAGTTTTAAATCTACCATTAGTCTCAATTTGTTGAACCAGTTAAGTTTACCATTAAATTTTCGGATGATCTGATTCAAATCCTGCATCATAATAAAAAAGGCAATAGGCTCATCTTTGTAATAACCATAATACACCAAACGCGTATCTAAAATGGGTTTTAGCTGGTTGAGCAAAGCCATCGCATGGGCGTGCGTAATTTTTTTTACGCCGGGAATACTTCCCCAGGCCTTGTTGTATATGATCATAAAATCTTCCGCAAACT
Organism: Bacteroidales bacterium UBA6229; assembly: GCA_002440975.1. GTDB lineage: Bacteria > Bacteroidota > Bacteroidia > Bacteroidales > F082 > UBA5536. Next base: position 25,666 of record DJWN01000097.1, on the reverse strand, counting down.
TGTCGATATTTTTCCTGCTGATCATCCTGAATTCGTAGTCGGGATTACGAAGCAGACGCTCCGCTTTTTCTTTAACGACAGGACTTAATCCTCCATTATATATCAATCTGCGGTAGGTGTATTGGTTAAAATAATTTTGAAATCCGTAGTTTTCAAAAAGCTTGTTATAATATGGAAAATTGTAGGGCATATTATAGAGTGGCTCTGTAAATCCGTCGGCCAGACAACCCCAGAAATTATCCCGATCGCCAAAATTGATCGGGCCATCCATAGCTTCCATGCCACGTTCCTTGAGCCATTTTTTGGCTGCATCAAACAAAACATTCGCAGCAGCCTGATCATCAATACAATCAAAAAAACCACAGCCACCCGTTGATTGATCGTTGTTTTTGGCAGTGTTTGGATCAATGAAAGCTGCAATGCGCCCAACGACCTGATTTTTCTCGTACAACAAAAATCGCACGGCTTCACCTTTTCGTAAAAGCTTGTTCTGCTTTTTATCAAACAGTTTAGTTACATCCTGGTCGATGGGACGCACATAATTCGGATCATTCTTGTATAGGGCGGAAGGAAATTCCAACCATTTTTTTTCAGCTTCAGAAGTCAATACGTCTGTAAAAGTGTATTTGTCAGTCATAAAAATGCAAGAGATTTGGATCACAAAAGCAAATAAACGAAATTTTTAGGAATTTAGGTTCTTTAGTTCAAAGCTTCTTTATAAGTGTTGATTGCTCTTTCGCGAGCGAATTTATGATCAACAATAGGTTGAATATAGCTAAGCTCCTGCCATTCAGGCACCCACTTTTTAACGTATTCACTATGAGGATCAAATTTTTTGTGCTGTTCCATTGGATTAAAAACCCTGAAATACGGCGCAGCATCACAACCTGTTCCGGCAGCCCATTGCCAGTTACCATTGTTGGAAGCTAGCTCGTAATCGAGCAATTTTTCCGCAAAATAGGCTTCTCCCCAGCGCCAGTCGATAAGCAGATGTTTGGTTAAAAATGACGCAACAAGCATACGCAACCTGTTGTGCATAAAACCTGTGGCATTTAGCTCGCACATACCGGCATCCACCATGGGATAACCTGTTTTTCCATCACACCAATTTTTAAAGTCTTGCTCGTTATTGCGCCATTGGACATGATCATATTTTACATTAAAATTTTGCGTTTCAACATGTGGGAAATGAAACAGAATCTGCATAAAAAACTCACGCCAGATCAATTCGTTGAGGTAGGTTTCACTGGTTTTCTGAGCCAGTCGAACCAGTTTTCTAACGCTTATCGTTCCGAACCTGAGATGAACACCTGTTTTTGTAGTGCTATCAAGGGCGGGAATATTACGGGTTACCTGATATTTTTCAAGTCTTTCATCTTTCAAAAGCGGCTCAGGAAATTTCATTCCTGTTGGTTCAAAACCAATTAGTTGCAAACTAAGGAAAGTGCCTTTCTGTTTTATAAAATTGTCCAAATACTTTTCGGATGGAAAATTGGATAAAGGCTCTTCCAGCAATTTAGCTTTCCACTTGCGCGAAAAAGGGGTATAAACAGTATAAGGCTTGCCATTGTCTTTTACAACTTCGCTTTCCTCAAAAATCACCTGATCTTTAAATAGCTTTAAATCAGCATGATTAGCTTGCAGCAGTTTTTTTACGTTTTCATCACGGTGCAAGGCATATGGCTCATAATCTTTATTAGCATAAACAGCCTTAATTTTATGTTTGGAAAGCAGTTCACGAAAAATTTCAGCAGGTTTGCCATTTGTAACATAAAGACCAGATCCATTACGATTAAGTTCTTGATAAATTTTTTCGAGATGATGGTGTATAAACTCAACGCGGGCATCTTTTTTTGAAGGTAATTTATCCAGTATTTCCGTATCAAAAATAAATAAGGGCAATACCGGAACGCCACTTTTCAAGGCCTCATAAAGTCCGTGGTTATCATCCAAACGCAAATCGCGCCTGAACCAAAAAACTACTACTTGTTTTGTTTGCATATAATATGAAATAAAGCCGGTAATATTAGGATATTCAGAAAGTTAAAAGTTGATCACTCTTTTAATATCCAGGCATCCTTATAAGTGCTGCCAAGCTTTTCTTTGGCTTCTGTAGCATCCTTCAGCTTATCAAACACATCCAATGCAATACGAATGCGTTGATCAGTTTTGAGAATCATGGCGTTCTTGAAGCCATTTTTTTGATATCTTTTTAGCGCTTCCTTAGCATCCGACTCCTGCGAAAAACTTCCATATATCAGGTAATAGCGTTCAGCAACATTTTTTTGTTTCGCCTGCGCGATTTTTGATTCTCTGATCTCTTCACAGTTCTTTGGTTTGCCAGCAGCATCTGCACGTTGGCCAAACCAAACACTGATGTAGTTGTCGCTTACCCCTAATCCCATAGTTTCCCATCGTTTGGCACTTTGCGAACCTGTTGTAAGCAACATATCTATGGTTTCTTCACTTTTTAGCCACAACTTAAATACACTATCAACCACAATAACTTCCTCCTGAAAATAACTTAGCTCGTATCCCCTGAAAGGGTAGGAGGTAAGTTCTTTGGGTTTGCTCCACATACATTCCTGATTAACAAGGTATTTATTGTAGCAACATGCCGTCCAGTTACCTTTATCAGACCAACTGGCCGTAAGACAAATGCTGGTGTCCGGATGATTTTCCTGCAAATCTTTTAGGTGCGTCTTGGCCACAAAGCTTAATGCTGAAGATAAAGGAAGAACCGGTTTTCTGTTATCTTTTCTAAAAGTGTTGATAAGCTCTGCAAGCCTGAGTTCAGCCTGGCTGAGGCATACCTGATCTGCCTGAAAATCCTGTGCAAACAAGCCTGAAACGACAAAAACAAACAATAAAATCAATGGATTCGACTTCATATAAAAGATGTGTGTGTCAAAGATAATGAATTTGGATGAAATAAATTATAAATGCGATTTGACGTAAGTTTCAATCATGGCATCATAATTTGCAATAAATTGTTGTAAAACAGGATGATCTACCACGAATTTTTTAGAAAAGCCGGCAACAGATGCAACAGGCAGAATTTTTGGTGAAGTACCGGTCAAAAATACTGCCTCTGCATCCATTAGGTCAGCAATAGCAAGGTTTTGCTCAATAATTTCGATGCCGATATTCTTTGCAATCTCCAGCACCTTTGTTCGGGTGATGCCTCCCAGCACTTGAGAGGATGGAGCAGTAAAAACACCTTGCTTTTTGATAAGAAAAACATTTGATTTAGTGCCTTCTGTAAGCCGTTCATTTGGTGTTAAAAGCAATTCAAAAACCTGCTGATCAAGCTTTTGCTGTTGTATCCGCTGCTGAAAATCAGCACGCCATACTTTGGCTTCCGGATTGTTACGTTCCTCGTTGAGCAACCCAACCACAACACCGCTTTTATACAACTCAGCAGCAGGATAAACATGTGAAAGAAACCAGGCTGCATAATACAATCTGTTGGCACTTCTGTTTCCAACAACGCATTTGATGTTGCCTTCACTGACTTGATTATTCAAAATCAATGCCTTGAAACTTTGTACCAAAAATTTTTCACTAACAGGCAATGTAATAGAAGCCGCTTCAGCTGAATTTTTCAGCCGTTGGATGTGGTCTTCCAGAAATAGTGGCACACCCTTTAGCACACGCACTACTTCATACACTAAACCTGTTCGGTTGGTACTCTCTGCATTGAAATCGCAACTGCTGCGCAATTCTTCGTTGTACACAAAATACTTATGCAGGCAAGTGTCCATTACAAATCTCCCTTAACGGGCTTTAAGGTAATCATCAATAATTTTTTTTGCCTGCTCTGCAAAAGCTGTTTCCACATACAGGCGTGCAGAATCTTCGGGCGAGCCCGATGCCCAGCCTGCAATAACACTTTCACTTAATGAATCCCTTAGAATGCTGGTTAAGTTATTCTCTTCCAATAACTCAACCAGATAACCTGCTTCAATTATTGAGCCGGTATAGACCAATTTCAAATCTTCTGACATGGTGTCCTCCTTTGTTAAAGCTTTAGGCTAAGATACGAAATAACTGGATCGAAATCTACAATTTGACTGAGACTAAGCAATCTTTTCAGGTTCTGAATTCAATCTAAAAATAGCTAGCAGCATGGCAATGGCCGCCAGCCATTGAACTGGGGTGAGCAAACTGTCGTTGATGAGGTAGTCAAAAATTACAGCAGAAAGCGGAAACATCAGCTCGCTGATAGTAGCTAATATCGCTTTCACCTTTCTTAAACCATAATAATACAGAAATATCGCACCTGAACCAGTTGTAAGACCAATGATAATGATAAATATCCAATTATCCTGGGTAGTGAGAGCAAACTGACCAAAATCACCCCAAAGAATCATATAAGCCAGCATGATCAGGGTGGTAAAACCATATCGATAAAAAGTGGAAGTGATAAAACTATAATTCCCCAAAATCTTTTTGGATAGAACCGTAGAGCTCCCGAACGAAAAGGCTGCTAACAGGGCCAACAGGGCCGCATAAATCGTGTTTATGTCCGTATTCATATCCGGGAAACCCCATCCAAAAGTAAGAAAATAACCTGCCACGATTGCAAGCGAAGCCCAGAGCAAGAAACGTTGCTTCAACTTCTCTCCTAAAATTGATTTTGCCAGGAAGATAGCAAACACAGGTTGCAGCTTTTGAAGAAGAACAACAACCGATAAATGATTAAAATTTAGTAAAAACAATGCTTTAACGATTGCAAGCGTACCAATTGCCCCGCCAAACAAGCTTATTAAAAAAAATATCAGCACATCACTTCCCGGCATTTTCGGTAGAAAACGATAATGCCTGAACAAAAGCAAATTCATCAATAAAAAGGGAAAGGCATGAAGGATGAAAACCACATAGCCAACATCCAGATTGTAAAGACGAGGAGTTAACACAACTCCGTCGATGCCCCAAAGCACCGCCGATATTGCAATGGCTATCGATCCTTTGAGAATAACAGAGCGTTCAGAATTTGCCATAGTCTTTCAATTAAGGCGCAAAAATACGGAAATACACTGCTGTTGCGAAAAATCAATTGAATATTCACTCAGATTTGTATATTAGCCGCTAAAATAAATGTTATGGATTTTCAACTGAAAAATCGTTTTTTCATTGTAACAGGTGCCGGCAGTGGATTTGGCAGGGCCATCGCAACTCAGCTTCTTGTCGAAGGTGCCAATGTATTGGCTATTGCCAGAAGCAATGATGTGCTGGACGAGTTCCGATTGCAGCAAGGTGAAAGACTAAGTACCTTAGCACTTGATGTTTATGGGGATAATGCCCCACAACAAATAATGGAATTTTGTAAAAATCGCTTTATTGATGGTGCTGTGATAAATGCCGGAGGCCCACCTGCTAAAAAAGTGATGGAAACTTCGTTGAGCGATTGGGACGCAGCCTATCGAAGCCTGGTGCGCTGGAAAGTTGATTTTACACAAAACCTTGTGCCGGTTTTTCAAAAACAGTGTTATGGCAAAATGGTTTTCATTGAAAGCGTTTCGGTAAAACAGCCGGTTGAAAACCTGGTTCTGAGCAATTCACTTCGCGCAGCTGTAACAGGTTTTGTGAAGACCCTTTCGCAGGAAATGGCTGCCGAAGGTCTCACATTTAATATTTTGTCTCCCGGATATCACGACACAGCTGCCATGCAACGCCTTTTTGCGAAGAAGGCGGCCATTGACGGAATCACTGAAACAATGGCAAGACAACAATTTGAAGCGAGTATTCCGGTCAAGAGAATGGGAAAAGCTGAAGAATTGGCTGTTTTGGCTTGCTGGCTGCTATCTCCCTTATCAGGTTTCGTAACCGGGCAAAGTTTTAGTCACGACGGCGGTTTGGTGCGTGGGTTGTTCGGCTAGCGATGTTCCAGAGCAATTCTGAATTTTGATCCTAAACTTGCCAAATTTCGATAAATTTGTTAAGTTAACTTGCCAAATTTTGAAGAATTTGTTAACTTTGTTCAAAATTCATAAAGATGAAATGGTTTGACCGATTTTATGAAAAGGAAGAAAATTTTCTGCAAAAAGGGAAAGTTAACCTGTTGTACGGCCCCAGAAGAGCTGGGAAGACTGCCTTGATAATGAAATTGCTCGAAAAACAAAAAGCAAAAGTCTTTTCAGGAACCGGAGATGATTCAAGTTTACGCGAAGTGCTCGGATCTCAAAATAAAACATTGATTTTAGGCTTATTAACAGATTATGAAGTCATCTTCATCGATGAAGCACAGCGAATTCCAGATGTTGGCTGGGGTTTAAAAATCCTTGTTGATAACCTCCCTGAAACTATTATCATTGCAACTGGCTCGTCTAGTTTTCGTTTGTCTTCAGAAGTTGGTGAACCCCTGACTGGCAGATCAGTTACAAATTTATTATACCCTATTGCTCTTATTGAACTCGCTGAACAATGGGGTAGAATGGATGTATATCAGCAAATTGAAGAGTTTCTGTTGTTTGGACTGTATCCTGAAACCCTGCAGCTACCAAATCACCAGGATAAAATTTCCTATTTGCAAGAATTAAAAAATGCCTACCTGTTTAAAGACATTCTTGAACTTGACAGCATCCGAAATTCTGACAAATTACTTGATCTGCTGCGCTTATTAAGTTTTCAGATTGGTAACGAAGTTTCTTTGAATGAATTATCAAATTCCCTGGGTATTGCCAAGCAGACCGTAAGCCGATATCTAGACTTACTCGAAAAAGCTTTTATCATTAAGAAACTTGGAGGATTTTCGAAGAATTTGAGGAAAGAGCTTACCAAATCGAATCGTTACTATTTTTACGACAACGGAATTCGAAATGCAGTAATCAATAACTTCAATTTGCCAACAAGCCGAAATGATATCGGTATGCTTTGGGAAAATATAATGTTTATGGAACGCATAAAATCACTTCATTACAAAAAGGTTTTCAGTAATAATTATTTCTGGCGCACTTACGATCAAAAAGAGATGGATTTAGTCGAGGAACGCAATGGAAACCTGTATGGCTACGAGTTGAAATGGAGTGCCAAAACATCAAAAACTCAAAAACATTGGCTGAATGCCTATCCTGAAGCATCATTTGAAATCATTAACAAAGAAAATTTCATTCTCTGGCTTATAAATCCTAAAAGTAGCGTTTAAAATCTTAGCTGTCAGAATACCTGTACCAGGCAGCGCAAGCACCTTCGTTGCTCACCATGCAGGGACCTACAGGATCGGCTGGCGTACAAGCTTTTCTGAAAAGCTTACAGTCAGGTGGCTTGGCTATACCTTTTAAGATGCTTCCACAGATGCAACCTTTGTCGCTACGTGTTGGCTCTAGCGTTATTTCAAAAAGCTTTTCCGCATCAAACGCAGTATATTTCTCTTTGATTTTCATGCCACTTTGAGGTAATATGCCGAGCCCGCGCCACCAATCATCCCGCAATTCAAAAACCTCTTCGAGCATTGCCAGTGCTTTTGTATTTCCTTCAGGTTTTACTACCCTATTATATTGTATTTCGACCTTTGGATGCCGGGATTCGAATTGCTTAACCAGCATTAAAATAGATTGCAAAATATCAGTTGGCTCAAAACCACTTATTACAACACCCAAACCATATTGCCCTGCAATAAATTCATACATCTTTGAGCCCGTGATAGTACTCACATGACCGGGGCCAAGATAACCATGAATTTCAACGCCAGCATCAATTAAAGCAGCCATGGGTGGCGGCATGATTTTATGAGCACTCAAAACCGAAAAATTGAATAGGCCTGCCATCTCCGCCTTTAAAATTCCGGCAGCAGTGGCAGGGGAGGTGGTCTCAAAACCTATGCCCAGAAAAATAACTTTTTTTCTTCGGTTATGCTTGGCAATTTCCAGGGCATCCAACACTGAATAAACAATCCTGATGTCGCGTCCGGAAGCCTTTTCCTGATCCAGACTAGAGCTGGAACCAGGCACACGGATTAAATCTCCGAAAGTAGTTACAATCACTTCAGGCAAACGTGCCAAGGCAATGGCATGATCGATATATGCTCTGCTTGTTACGCAAACCGGACAACCCGGGCCACTGATCAGTTCAATTGTGGGAGGCAAAAGTTCGGGAATCCCAAAACGCTGAATAGCCATAGTGTGGCCGCCACAAACTTCCATGATACACATCTTATGCTTAGAGGCTTCCCTGATTTGTCCAACAAGATGTTGAACATGCTCTTTATTCCTGTATTCGTCAATATACTTCATGCCTAAACGATGCGTTTGCCTGTTTGCTGTTCTTCTTTGTCAAGCTGTTCGTTAAAAGCCTCAAACTCGTCAAAAAGTTTGAGGGTTTCCAGGGCTTCTTCCTCACTGATTTTCTGAAGTGCAAAACCGGTATGCAGCAACACATAGTCACCAACAGCAAGTTCAGCAATATCAAGCATTGCAAGGCTGGCATTATATCTTGCTTCTCCTACTGAACAGCTTGCCATTTCGCCTTCGATGGATTCAATACGGGCAGGAATACTTAAACACATATTTGCTTTTCTTTTCTGAGGCTCAAAAGTAATTGATTTTTTCAGTTTACGATTGGCAAATATGTTACTGGTAATGTAAGTCATTCATTTTCTTTATCTTATTTGTATTGGAATGATATCATTGAAAAAGCTTATTTTTGTAAGCAATAAAAAATATGGAAACCCGAAAATTCGAAATCATGCAAGTCGCTCTCAAGTCCAGAATAGTAATTGTTTTATTGATACTTATAGGCCTATATTTTTCTTACCCACTTCAGGCGGCCTGGCTAAAGGATCAGCCCGTAACAGTAACACAGCCTGATGGCAGTGTCTTAAATCTTTTGGCAACAGGTGATGAGTTTTATAACTGGTTGCATGATGCGGCAGGATATACCATTGTTCAAAGTGAAACTGATGGTTTTTATTATTATGCTGAACTAATTGACGATCAACTCATTTCGACACAATTTCAGGTGGGAATAATTGACCCTTCAACTATTCACCTCTCTCCCGGAAATATCATCAGTGCCGAAAAACGAACAGCTATCCGTACGTATATGGAACAGGAGATGCGTTTTGTTGAACCTGACCGAAATTATGACCGGGCGATAGGAGATTTTAATAACCTGGTGATTTACATCCGCTTTGCTGACCAGGATGAATTTACCTCTGATACCTTGCTCAATTACAATCGTTTTAATAACTCAAATCCCAATGCCAATTCGGTACTGAATTATTTTGAAGAGATTTCGTATGGACAATTAAATCTGCGTTCCTATTTTTTTCCGGTTCCACCGGACGAATTTGTACTTTCTTTTCAGGACGAACACCCCAGAAGTTATTATATGCCTTACAATGCTGTTAGTAATCCCGATGGCTATACAAATGATAACCAAAGAACTAACAGGGAACACACTTTGTTGGTCAATGCGGTGGAATGGATAAATATAAACTCCCCTGTTCCGGCAAACCTGGATCTGGATTACAACAACGATAATCGGGTTGACAATGTAGTTTTCATCATCCGTGGCGGCACAACTGCCTGGTCAACATTACTTTGGCCGCATCGCTGGAGTCTTTATTCACAGGATGTTTATATCAATGGCAAAAAAGTCCATGATTATAATTTTCAACTCGAAACAAGTCTTTCGGGCAGCGGGGTAGGGGTGTTATGTCACGAGTTGTATCACAGCCTTAGCGCACCCGATTTGTATCGCTATGTGGATAACAGCATTACTCCGGTTGGTCCGTGGGACATCATGGCAGCCAACAATAATCCACCACAATATATGAATGCTTTTATGAAGATGAAATATGGTGGCTGGATCGAAACCATTCCCTGGATCACGGAAGCTGGTACCTACACGCTAAACCCATTACAATCGGCTGAGAATAATGCCTGGCGGATCCCTTCGCATAATTCTTCCTCAGAATATTTTGTGTTGGAATATCGTAAAAAAGAAGGCACTTTTGATGAAACCCTCCCCAAATCTGGTATGTTGATTTATCGCATCAACACCAATGCAGGCAATGGAAATGCCCAAGGCCCGCCGGATGAGGTTTACATTTTCAGGCCGGGAGGAACCCCTTCAGCTGATGGCAACCTGAATGATGCAGTTTTTGGAGAAAATTACGGCAGATCCGAGTTTACTGATTTCAGCAACCCTCATGCGTTTTTGCAAAATGGAAATCTGGGTGGAATTACCATTTATGATATTTCACCAGTTGGCGAAACGATGACTTTTAAGGTTGATTTCCCGGGTGAAGTGGCTGCCGCTTTTACCTCAGATGTTAAGGTGGCCTGTGTGGATGATGTGATTGGATTTTATGACACATCTACCGGAATACCAGATAATTGGGAATGGCATTTTGAACCTCAGTCTTACGAGTTTGTGGAGGGAGACCAAAATGATAAAAATCCAATGCTTAGGTTTTTGGAAGAAGGACAATACAATGTAAGTTTGGTGGTGAGTAACGAATATGGTGAGGATGAAATAATGTTTGAAGATTATCTCACTATCGGTGCGCAAGCGGGGCATTTTCAGGAAAATTTTGAATCATGGAATTTTTCTGAAGGATCGTGGATGATAGAAAATCCGGATAATAGCCAAACATGGGAATTATTCAATGTGAGTGGCAATACAGGTGCCGTTGCTGCGGGGATCAATTTCAGAACCTATTATTCGATCCTGCAGCGCGACCGATTGATTTCCAAGCCATTTGATCTGAGTGATTTATCGACAGCTTATCTAAGCTTTGATCATGCCTATGCTCAAAATGCTGATCACACACAAGTCACAGATTCACTAATTATTTTAATATCAAGTGATTGCGGTGAAAGCTGGGAACGTATTGCTGCATTTGGCGAAGATGGTGAAGGAAGTTTTGCGACCAGACTTCCAACTGAAGAAACCTTTTGGCCGGAAGAAATTACAGACTGGTGTGGCAATGGCTGGGGATCAGAATGTAATACAATTGATCTGAGCCAGTGGGCAGGCATGTCGGATGTGCGCATTGCTTTTGAAACAGTGAGTTTTTATGGCAATCCGCTTTTGATAGATAATGTGGTGGTGTCGCAATATGTGAATGTCGCTGAGATTCAAATGGCTGATCATTTGGTTATTAGTCCGAATCCGGTAAAAGATGTTTTAAATATCAATGGTTTAGACAAAGATGAAACACTCAAATATCTCGCTATCTATGATCTTTCAGGAAAGGTGATTCACAGTCAATTCTTTCAAAATGAGCTTTCTGTTCCACGGAAATCCAGCTGGAGAAGTGGTGTTTACCTCATTGAAGTTAAATCGGAAAAGCAGGTGTATCGGCAAAAATTGATTCTTGAATAAGCAGCTATGCAAGCCCGTTCGAAAGTCTCAATAATTGCTATTGTTGCCGTAACCTCCTTTATGGGGACTTTTTTAATCTCGGCAGTAAATATTTCGCTACCAGCCATTGAAGCGCAATTTGAAATGAATGCCATTGCCTTAAGCTGGGTAATAACGTCTTTTTTATTGTCGAATGCGATGTTTTTGTTGCCGGCCGGCAGATGGGCTGATCTTACCGGTGTAAAAAGAATGTTTAAACTGGGAGTATTGTTATTCGCCCTGTTTTCAATAGCCAGCGGTTTGTCGCCATCCGGATGGTGGTTGATAATCTTCAGGTTTTTGCAGGGTGTAGGAGCCGCACTCACCAGCACCACAGGGCCGGCAATTTTGGTATCGGCTTTTCCGCAATCAAGCCGTGGAAAAGTGCTCGGAATTTCTGTTTCGGCTGTATATCTGGGTTTGGCTTCCGGACCGTTTATCGGAGGAATGCTGACACAGCTCTATGGCTGGCGTTCTGTTTTTTATGTTGCCTCCTTACTCGGAGTTTTGTCAAGCATGTTAGCTTTTTTGTTTTTGGGCAAAGATGAGCCGAATGCCACTCAAAAAAAGATCGACTTAAGAGGTACCATGCTTTTTATGTTGGGTTTGGTTGCGTTGATTTACGGAGCTTCCAATTTGCCTCAAAGCTGGTGGATTATGATACTGGGAGTTTTAGCTTTACTTGGTTTTTGGCTTCTGGAGGCTCAATCTAAGTTTCCGGTCATTGATACCAGGCTTTTCACTCAAAACAGACTTTTTACTTTTTCTAATCTGGCCTCGCTCATTAATTACAGCGCAACCTTTGCCATAGTATTTCTCTTAAGCATTTATCTTCAGAAGATTAAAGCATTAAGTCCAAGCGAAGCAGGGACGATCCTGGTTTCACAGCCTATCATGATGGCACTGTTTTCGCCTCTGGCCGGAAGGCTTTCCGATCGCATTCAACCCCGATTTCTCACAACAATTGGTATGGTAATCTGCACGCTCGGGTTAATCGGATTTGCCTTTGTGAATGCATCAACACCGGTATGGCTCATTGTCGTTAATCTGCTCTGGCTTGGCTCAGGTTTCGGTTTGTTTTCCTCGCCTAATATGAACACCATCATGAGTGCAGTGAACAGAACCCAATATGGTCTTGCCTCCGGAACTGCTGCCACCGGACGGGTTATCGGACAAATTGTTAGTATGACGGTTGTGGCTGTACTGTTTTCGATGACTATCGGCAATCAGGTTTTAAAAAATATTGATGACCAGCAATTTATCGATATTATAAGGTCTGGATTCATTATTTTCTCTGTAATGAATTTATTTGGTATTTACTTTTCCTATTATCGCGGACAGGTACAAAGAGACTAGAGCATACACCACGAAGGTCTTTTAGATGCTCTACATTCAGATTGCTTGTTCTTGTAATTCACTGGTTTAACTATCTACATTCGTTTGATAGATTTCCATCCTAAAATTCAACATTTTTTCCAGTCCACTTATACTAAAACAACTAAATCATTAGTTATAAAAATAAAAAAGAAATATGCGGAACTTTATATGTCTGCTATTCATTCTCATTTCTGGATGTTTAATTGCCCAAATTCCAACTGAGGCTGAACACTTTAAAAAAGACTCTGATTTTTTGGCCATGCAAAAAAGATGATAGCAGATTGCACTGGAAAATCAGCAAAAGCTAATGTTACATCTGGATACCATACACCCCGACAGCTTACGCTTTTTGAATGCCCGCAATACAGCACTGCAGGTGCTACCAGATCTTGCAGCTTTCAATGCCATTGAAAAGCTTGATCTATCAAGCAATTCCTTTACAAAGCTGAACTTAAAAAACTTAAAAAAAAACTCACTTATTAGCCTAAAAGCCGAAAGTAATTTGCTCAAGAAATTGCGATTGCCTGCATTCGATAGTCTCGAATTGATTTCATTGCACCGAAACAAGCTTAAAAGGATTCTGGCGGCTATCAAAAGACAAAGACAACTTAAAGTACTTGATCTGTCGGATAATAAAATCAAGCGTGTGCCACGTTTTGTGAAACGTCTCGACAGCCTGCAGGAAATCAATCTCAACCACAACAATTTGCGCTTCAACAAGCGGACTGCACGAAGACTGGTACATGTAAAACGTGTGCTGGTGGGAGGAAACAATATCTCTGAATTGCCCGAAAACATAGCTGTAATGCAGGGTGTTGAACGATTGAATGTGGGGAAAAACAATTTGAGTGATTTGCCACAAAACTTTTCGGAACTGAGCAATCTGAAAAGCCTGATTTTTTATGAGAATAGTTTTAAAATAATCCCTGTTCAAATTTTTGAGCTGCACAATCTGCAGGAACTGGATTTTTACCACAACCAACTCACTGCAATTCCTTCCGAAATCAAAAAGCTGACCCAACTCAAACAACTTTTTCTGGCTTATAACCAGTTGGAATCTCTTCCCGGAGAAATACAACAACTAAAATCCCTGCGTTATTTTTATGTGCATCACAACAGATTGTCTGTGTTTCCGGCCTGGATAGCCAATATGACTCAACTCGAACGCCTTGATTTAAGCTTTAACGCGATATCTGATATTCCTGATCTGAGTAATTTAACTCAGCTAACTGATCTTGATCTTCAGCAAAATCTTATTGGCCAGTTTCCTTGGGATTTACTGGAACTTAAGCAAATTAACCTGCTTCTGTTGAAAGATAACCCTTTTAACCTAACCCATTCCGAACGTGAGCAACTCAAAGAAATTAAGGGAAACATGATAATGCAAGGGAAAAATTTAAATTATTAGGCCAACAGCCCGATTCACAGAATAAAGTGAATTTGTAGAAAATTGCCGACATTTGCCTTAAAAATCCTGTGAGATACTTTATACATCTGGCATACAATGGCAGTGCCTATCATGGCTGGCAACGACAGGAAAATGCACAGACCGTGCAGGCAGAGCTCGAAAAATGTCTCAGTCTGAAGCTTGGCACAACAATCAGTTTGATGGGCTGTGGCCGCACGGATACAGGTGTTCATGCCAAAAATTTTTTCGCACATTTTGATATTGTATCAGAAGTAAAAGAAATAGATTCGGAAGACTTCCGAAAGCAGCTGAATCGTTTTTTGCCTCCCGACATTGTGGTGTTCAGAATATTTAAAGTTCCCGATGAACTTCATGCCCGTTTTGATGCCATTTCCAGGAAGTACTGCTATTACCTAAATACAAAAAAAGATGTATTCAACCCGACTTCCTACTTCTTTCCTCACGAACTGGATATAGAACGGATGAATGAAGCTTCCCGAATTCTTTTAAAACATACTGATTTTACAAGTTTCTCAAAATTACACACCCAAACGCAAACCAATAATTGCAAAATCGAATTTGCCCAATGGACAAAAAGCAAGCATCAACTGGTATTTGAAATCAGTGCTGATCGTTTTTTGCGCAATATGGTTAGAGCCATTGTGGGCTCACTCATTGAGACAGGTCTGCAAAAGCGCAGCACAACAGATTTTGAAGCACTAATTCTGGCCAAAAACCGTAATGCTGCCGGATATTCCGTCCCGGCTCATGCACTTTTTTTGGAGGAAGTAATTTATCCTGACGGATTATTTGAGGTTTAATAAGTGATAATACCTGTCGCGGATGGCTTTCAGCATAGGTGTGTCAATGCCTTCACGATAAATCCGAACCAATTCAATGATGTTTTTGCTTGTAAATAAACTGGCAGTTGCAGCATCAAAATTCAGCAAACTGACATCGTATTTAGCTTCGGCCGTTAACCTCTTAAACTCTTTCCAATTGATGTATTTGGGTATGATAAAGTAACCATGATGAGCCTGTTGCGCATCAAAAAATATGCCTTCCTTTAATTCTTCCAGGAAGAAAAATTTTTCGATATGGATTGCAGCATGATCCAGCATCACTCCTTTGCTATGCTTTTTCAGAGGCAATCCGGCCTCGCGGTAGTGCTGCTGCAAAACACTAATCTGGCCATACTGTGGCAGATTACGAATACGCAATGCCGGCATTTTTGCATTATTTGGAACTGTAACTGTAGCCCATACTGCATCCACCGTAACCTTCGATTTTAGATTCACCTCCAGAATTATCCTTTGAAGCTCCATAAAATCAACAGCTTCTTCGAGCATAAAATACAGATATTGTGGTTTTTGCACATCGGGAGCATCAGCATAATATCCAAAGAACGGATTCACGGATTCCAGAACACAACTGTCTTTGATAAGCAGATCACTTTCCAAACAGCGCAAAGTTTCTTCCTTGGTCAGGGAACCAATATACTCCTGAATTATTTTATGTTTCATTTGGCTTGTATTATTAACGCTTCTAAGATACAAAAACACGCATCCAAATCAAAACAAAAATTCAGAAAAAAAAAGACGTTTACAGATAATCCATAAACGTCCGTAGTAAGATGAAAAAAATATCAGCTAAAACCTGTAAGCATTATCTTCGATCAGTTTGTCGGCAATCCTCCTGCGTGCTTCTTTTACATTAAATGCAGTGGTTTGGCAATGACGATACA
The DNA here is from genome assembly GCA_002440975.1 of Bacteroidales bacterium UBA6229. Classification (GTDB taxonomy): domain Bacteria; phylum Bacteroidota; class Bacteroidia; order Bacteroidales; family F082; genus UBA5536. Next base: position 9,788 of record DJWN01000097.1, on the reverse strand, counting down.
GGGCTTCCCTGAACAGGCTTTGTTGTTCGGGCTGTGCATAGCTCACCACTGCATCCCAGCCGGATTTCTGAACAATGGCTGCCACATCGTGAATCAAAATATCCAGTATATCTCTGTAAACTACCATTTCACTCTCTGATTTAATTTTTTCGAGCCTGTTTACCCTGTAAAGTGTTGACTCTGCTACATAAACCTGCATCAACATATCAGCCAGGTTCATCATCACTTCTTCCTCTTCCGCAATTTTTCGGCCGAAAGTTTCTGTAATTGAAGGAATAAGCATCAAGATGGCTTTTTTCAAATTTCGTAAGGTGGCTACTTTATCCTCAAAGTATGAATTTCCATTTAGGGCAACCGATTTGCCGAGGCTGGCAGCTGCTGCATTGGCCAAGTCCCGTAAATTGAAATCACTTTTTGCACCTTTTTTCAGTAATGCATCTACTGCAAGTAAGCGGTTGATCTCATTCGTGCCTTCAAAAATTCTGTTGATTCGGGAGTCGCGATATGCCCTGTCAACCGGTGTTTCGCTGGAGAAACCCATGCCGCCATAGATCTGAACAGCTTCATCAACTACATAGTCAAGTGCTTCGGAGCCATAAACCTTGAGCAGGGCACATTCTGCCGAAAATTCAGCTACGCCTTCAATGTTGGCTTTACCATGTGGCTGACCGGCAGCTTTTAATTCATAAATATGATCCTGAATATCTTTGCTTGCTCTGTAAACCGCTGATTCAGTTGCGAAAGTTTTAATGACCTGTTGAGCCAACTTATGCTTTATGGCACCAAAATTAGCTATCGTCTTACCAAACTGTTTGCGTTCGTTAGCATAATTTACAGCATGTAAAATAGCTCTTTTGGCACTTCCTACAACAGTTGCAGCCAGCTTGATGCGGCCAAGGTGTAAGATATTCAGAGCTATCCGATAACCTTCGCCCCGTTTGCCCAGCATATTTTCGACCGGCACCTTTACATCATTGTAAAAAATCTGTCGGGTTGAAGAACCCTTGATACCCATTTTCTTTTCTTCGGGATTCATTGTTACCCCGTCCCAGGCACGCTCCACGATAAAAGCACTTAAAACACGGTCGTTATCAACCTTGGCAAAAACAGTTTGAATATCGGCAAAACCGCCATTGGTGATCCACATTTTTTGGCCATTCAGTATGTAATGCCTACCATCTTCGGAAAGTACGGCTTTGGTTCTGCCTGAGTTGGCATCCGAACCTGCACCAGGCTCGGTAAGGCAATAAGCTGCCATCAATTCACCTGAAGTTAATTTGGGAATATACCTGGCTTTTTGATCTTCAGTGCCATAGTAAAGAATCGGAAGGGTTCCAATACCGGTATGTGCCATAATAGCAACAGAGTAGGAGTGAGCCGCTCCCAAAGCCTCATTGGCACGCATTACCGTTAAAAACGACTGCTCAAAACCCTCATACTCCTCAGGAACAGACAAGCCCAAAAGCCCTAACTCACCAGCTTTTTTGAGTAACGAAGCCATTAAACCTTCTTCCTGACTGTCGATTCGGTCGAGATTTTGAAAAATCTCTGTCTCCAAAAAATCCTGACAGGTTTCGGTGATCATATTTGTTTCTTCGTCAAATTCTTCCGGAATAAATACGGCTTCTGCATCTATATCCCTTGTCAGAAATTCGCCGCCTTTGAGGGGTTTTGTATTACACATATAGGTTGAAATTTAGTTAGCAGGCAAACTTACTTATTTTACTCTTATATTGAGGATTTCAGTTTATGTACAAGGCTTATTTAAAATGATTCTAATCCGATCAGATTTATACTGTAACTTCATCAGATTTTCTGTCGCTTGTTGCTTTCAAATTTATACCTTCGCTAAGAAATTAATCAGCTATAAATCAGCTGTGCAAAAATGTAATCCGATGAAAATAAACAAGTTAAACGGTATCATTTTATTCATGTTTTGTTTACAAACCACCCATTCAATGGCTCAGTCCTTTAGTTCGGATCGGCCGGGTGCCGGTGATGGCGTTTCAACTGTTGAAGCACGGTATTTTCAGGTGGAGACAGGTTTGGATTTTAGTAAGTTAAATCCTGGAGAAAAAGATGAGTTTACCGTAAATTCCCTTCCTGTTTTTTTATTGAGATATGGTTTATCCGAAAAAGTGGAGATAAGAATAATTGAATCCTTTGTAATACATGACAAGCCTAATTGGTCTGAATTTAAGCAAGGTAGTGGATTTTCCAATCTTACCATAGGAGGTAAATTCCAGGTATGCGAAAATCCGGAAAGAGCAACCCAGGCAGGAGTTTTGGCCGAAGTGTTTGTGCCAACAGCTTCTGCAGAAGTTACTGGAGATGCGCTCGGTTTGAGTTTACGTTTCCTGCACAGCTGGGATTTTACGCAACGATGGAATCTGGGTTCTAATTTCGGTGCTTATTGGTTTGAAGAACAGGAGTTAAGCTTGATGTATAGTTTTGCCTTAGGTTATACCATCACTGATAAACTTGGCGTTTTTGTAGAACCATACGGAAATTATTATCAACTGGATGACTTCGATTTATCCTTTGATGGTGGCTTCAGTTATCTTTTAAAACCAAATTTGCAAGTAGATATCAATTCCGGAACAGGAATTACTGACGATCACTTTTTCATTGGTTTTGGCTTCAGCTGGTTAATAGGTAAAATTTAATCTAATCCTTGATACAATTATGCTTTCAACAATTCTGATTCTGGACGAACTGGACCAATGGAAACCTTATTATGATACCGAAAGTATCTTAACCTCAGGTGAATACCTTAAAAATCAGGAGCTAAACCAGAAACATTTTTTTGTTATAAATCTTTGTAATAAGCTGGATTATCATTCTGAGGGTTATTATTGTTCCTTGTTGGCACAAGCCAGGGGTCACAAAGTGCTGCCTGATATCGAAGTGATTAACCGGCTTGAGTCAGGTGCGGTGATGCGACTCGATTATCAAATGCAAAAACTGACCTACAAATGGCTTTCGACAAATAACGAGCAGGAAGGTGACAGGGTTTCGCTGGATATTTTTTTCGGAACCTGCACAGAACCCGCCATGGAAAAAGTAGCCCGTTATGTTTTTGAGCAAAATCCCTGTCCAATGCTAAGGGTTCAGTTTGCAGTAAGAGAGAAGAATCAAATTGAAAATATTAAACCTCTTGGATTGGATGACCTTACTGAAGATCAACAAGATGTGTTTGCGCAGGCACTCGACAACTTTAGCAAGAGAGTCTGGCGTCAGCCACGCAGCAAAAAACCTTCGCGCTATGATCTGGCCATTCTTTACGATCCCAACGAAACACTTCCGCCAAGTAACAAAACTGCCCTGAACCAATTTATAAACCAAGCCAGAAAATTACAGATCAATGCTGAACTGATTACCGCACAGGAAGTACACCGCCTGATGGAATATGATGCTTTGTTTATTCGCCAAACGACATCACTTAACCACATCACCTACAGGCTTGCGCAACAAGCCCAACAAGCTGATATGGTAGTTATTGACGACCCGCTTTCGATTATCAGGTGTACAAATAAAGTTTATTTGAAAGAGTTGCTTGACAAGGAAGAAATACCAACACCAAAATCGGAATTGATTTTTAAATCAGATCCTTACAGCTGGGCCGAAATCACACAGCTATTAGGCTCACCAATTGTTTTAAAGGTGCCGGATGGTTCATTTTCGCATGGCATGGGAAAAGCCGCTTCGGATGAAGATTATCAGAAAATTCTTGATGTTCTGTTTCAAAAAACAGCCATCGTTCTGGCACAGGAATTTTTGCCAACCAGTTTTGATTGGCGGATTGGAATTTTGAATGGATCACCTTTATTCGCCTGTAAATATTTTATGGCCAGAGGACACTGGCAAATTTATCACCACAACGATTCCGGCAAATCCCAAACCGGTTCTTTCGAAACTGTTCCGGTGCACAAAGTGCCCAAACATGTTTTAAGAAATGCTCTCGATGCTGCCAATGCCATCGGAAAAGGCCTCTATGGCGTGGATGTGAAAGCAATTGACGATAAATCAGTAATCATAGAAGTTAATGACAATCCTTCGATAGATTACGGTGTAGAGGATGCCATCCTGGGAGACGAACTCTATCGCCTGATACTCAGGGAGTTTTTAGACAGACTTGAACGTAAACATTACGCCCATGGCTCCTGAAAATACTGTTGAAGCCCGATTGGAGCATTTACCAGCAATCTTGCAGATTGAACAAGCGTGTTTCGGAGTTGATGCATTCAATAGGAGGCAAATGCGCTATCTAATACAATCGCAAAATCCATTTTTAATAGCGATGGCCGAAAAAAGAATTGCAGGCTATATGATATTGCTTAAGCGCAAAAAAGTATCTATGCTTAGGTTATATGCAATTGCGATTCATCCTGATTTCAGGGGAAAAGGGCTGGCGTCCTCATTGGTGGATAAAGCTATACAAATTGCCTCTGCATCAGGATTCTCAAAAATTTCACTCGAAGTAAGAACCGACAATCATGCAGCGGTTTCACTCTATCGCCAAAAAGGATTTGAAGTGACCAAACAATTATCGCAATACTACAAGGATGGAATGGAAGGATATCGTATGGTATTGAATGTTTAAGACCACTCCAATTAATTGCATAAAGTTTGTTTGAATTTGCAATTTTCTTATTCATTTGATATTCAATATTATAAATGCATATTTACGCCCAAAATCTGCAAGATTATTTTCTTTAATTTAAAGTCATTCTAAATTATTGTTTATGTTTGCGAACATTATCCCATTAATAAATTCTATGAAATCATTTTTAACTTATCTCACAATCGCGTTATTGTTTCCAATTATCAGTATTGGACAAAACGAAAAATCAACACCAAGTTTAATTACAAAATTGCCGGCACCCCGCGTAGTGCCGAGTATTGCGAAACAAATCCAAAATGGAACTTTTGTTGCGCAAGATCCTAACGAACCCCTGCGTATGGGCCAGCCCAAACGTGCCGGAGCTAATATGACAGTTCCTGGCAAAGGCTTACCAAAAGGCGATGATCCACTTGTGTCGCAACAAACAAAGGTTGCACGTAAAGCCAGTCGTGATCCTTTGATGGTATTCAATGCCAATGTTTCGAGTTATACGCCCAGTGACCCAACCGGAGCCGTTGGTCCTAACCATTATTTAGGTGGTTGGAATGTGGGCTTTCGCATCTTCGACAAAAATGGTGAGCCACTTACACCGGCTGCGTCTTTAGCCACTATTTTTCCGGGTAACACATCCGGCGACCCTATTATGCTCTACGATGCAGCTGCCGACAGATATATCATTACAGAGTTTGATTTTTCGCCAAATGGCCTCAATTTTGCCATTTCGGCCGGTCCTGACCCTGTGAACGATGATTGGTACGTTTATACCACAGGCCTCACAACAGGGCAATTTCCTGACTATCCGAAATTTTCGATCTGGTCAGATGGTTACTATGTAACAGCCAATATCGGTTCTACCAATCGGGTTTTTGTGATCGAAAGAGATGTCGTATTAGATGGAGAAACCCCGCAATTTTTAGCCTTCCCGCTCCCAGGTATTCAAACCTCTGGTTTTTACAGCCCACAGTTTTTTAATGTTACTAACGGTAACCTTCCACCTGCAGGAAATGCAACAGTTGTATATCTACAGGATGATGCGTGGAGCGGAGTTTCTGAAGACCATATTAAGCTTTGGACTTTGAATATCGATTGGGAAACACCTGCTAATTCTGAAATTTCACAAGCAATAGAAATCCCAACAACTCCTTTTATTTCAGTGTTTGATGGGGGCTCATTTTCGAACAGACCTCAACCTTCGGGGCCAGATATTGACATTCTGCAGGCTACGGTGATGCAACAAGCACAATACCGCAGATTTCCAGGATATAATACAGCACTTTTCAACTTTGTAGTTGACACAGACGGAACATCAGCAGAATTGGCTGGAATCCGCTGGTTCGAGATGCGCCAGTATGGCGATGATGCTCCATGGGAAATCTATCAGGAAGGAACTTATATTTCTCCCTATAACAACAAAGATGCATTTTCGGGTAGTATGGCCATGGACGGACAGGGAAATATTGCCTTAGCTTATACAACGGTAAGCACATCCGAGAGCATTGCCATCTATTTCACCGGACGGTATGCATCTGATCCACTGGGAACTATGACTGTAGATGAAACCTTGATCGCTCAGGGAAATTCAAATAATCCTTCGAATCGTTTGGCTGATTATGTGCATCTTACACTCGACCCATCGAATGACATGACTTTCTGGCATATTGGCGAATATTTCATGAATAATCAAAGAACTGATGTAGTTGGCGTATTTCAGATTGCCTCTGATCTGGCCAATGATGTTGGCGTTGTGGAAGTGGTTGAGCCAGTGAGTGGTGAGCTATTGGCTGAGCAACCCATCACCATAGAAATTTTCAATTATGGAACTGAAGATGTAGATAGTATTCCTGTTGGCTATTTCCTTCCGGAAACAGACACCATCTATGAAATGTATTTTGATACGCTTTTTGCCGGTCAAGCTGTAAACTATACCTTTGATGCCACCATTGATATGAGTGCTGTAGGCGAATCTTTTGATCTCAAAGTTTTTACTGCACTCGAAACTGATGAAAATCGGTTAAACGATAGTCTTGCTGTTACTGTTGTGCATCTTTTTAGCGATGATATTGGAGTTACTGACATCACCAATCCCGAATCAGGAACTGGTCTTACTCAGGAAGAAACAATCAGTGTAAAGCTGACCAACTTTGGTGCTGCTGATCAAACAGAATTTGAAGTTTCCTACGATCTGGATGGAACAGTAGTAACTGAAATATTTATGGATACGCTTTATGCCAATTCAGAAGCAAACTACGAATTCACGACCACAGCTGATTTTTCAGCTTTGGGAGCTTATAACCTAATGGCTTATACTTCGTTAGAAGGTGATTCTGATTTAAGCAATGACACTACTTCCACTACAATTGTTAAATCGAATTGTCAGCCGGAATCTAATTGCTCATCCGGTGATGCTATACTTTATGTGGAAATCCGTGATTTAATCAATGAGTCGGAATGTGGTGAGAACGGGTATAATGACTTCACCAATATGAGCACTGATATCGAAACAGGTTCAACAAATGAAATGATCCTGACAGTAGGATATGGAAATGAGTTTGTACGTGTTTGGATTGATTTCAATGATAACTTTGTATTTGAATCTGATGAAATTATCGTTGACAATTACGAAATTGCCGATGGTGAAGGCAGTGGTAATTATACTGATACCCTCGCATTCATCATTCCTGAAGACGTGCAGTTAGGCGAACATTTTATGCGTGTCAAAACCAACTGGAATGATGGCGTACCGGATGATGCCTGTGAAGAAACCACATATGGCGAAACGGAAGATTATACAATTAACATAGTACTGCCAACAGGGAATATCGCTCTACCGGAAATGGACAGCGAACTCGAGATCGCTTATTTAGGAAATGGACAATATGAAGTGTCATTGATTTCCGGGAAGCTGGACGCTCAGGTACTTATTAATCTCCACAATAGCTTAGGTATTAATTTAGTTGAGAATAAAGTAACGTATTTAAACGATCGTTACACCTATCCGCTCGATATGTCGTATGCCACTTCAGGTGTTTACATTATCCGAATGGGAACACATAAGTACGGCAAGGTCAAAAAGTTGATCATTAAATAGGGATTTTAAAGGCTACTTCACTATCTTTGGAGTAGCCTTTTTCTTTTAATCCTAAAATTAAACCACATGAAAACAAACATCTTAAAAAAAATGCAGCGGTTTACTTTAGCCTCTGTTATTGTAATTGGTCTTGTAGCCATCAGCCAACAAGCATTTGCACAGGTTTCAAAAACCGAAAAGCAAAAAAAAGAAGCAGTTGAAAACAGTCTGAAAAAAGAATCTGATGCAAAGAAGACCATTGAAGCTGAAAAAGCAAAATTAGGTCAGGAATCAAAGGTTTCGCAGAAAGATGCACCCAAAGATGCTCAATTGCGGGAAGAAAAATTACGTGAAGAAAAACTACGAAATGAAGCGGAGCAAAATAAGCGTAAAGAAGAAGCCGCTAAATCGGAGGTATTAAAAAATGACAAAACACGCAGCTTACATGCTGAAAGTGAATCAGATGATTCAAAGGAACGCTTTAATTCTGCAGAAGAAGCTAAAAAAGCAAATGTTGAAGCAGAAGCAAGTGAAACTGCCAAAAGAAAGGCAGAACTTGAGAAGCTTAAAAAGGAAGGCAAACTTACAGAGGAAGAATACAAAACTGCTCTTCAAAGGATCGAAATGAAGAAGAAACAGGAAAACGATAAAGGTCAAAAACCTAAATTAGGTACTTCAGATAAAAGATAGTTTTTCACTGTTGTCCGGTAAAAAT
>DJWN01000097.1:0-1305 GCA_002440975.1 Bacteroidales bacterium UBA6229 | reverse complement strand
AATATTTTTACCGGACAACAATGATAGTTTTTCATAGTTTCATCGATTTTGAAAAAACCGTTTCACAGCAAAAGTGAGACGGTTTTTTGTTTACATTACTCCTTCATTTCCACCTTTATCGATTCGTACCATTCATACAAATCATTCTTGTCAGTCAGTTTAATAGCGGGATTTTCGATTAGTCTATCAAACTCATTCAACATTTTATTTGCCTCCAAATGATTTCCGGATAAAGCATAAAGCTCCGCTTCAAAAAGCTATAAGCCAGGCTCTTTAGGATAATATTTCAAGCCAATTTCAATGAAATAAATTGCCGTTCGAAAATCGTTTTGATTATAATAATGACTGGCAAGGGGGTAAATATGAACTAATTGTGGAATAAGGGGATAGGGGAGGTCAATAAAATCATTTTCCAGCGTTTGAGCTGCATTAATGCCTTTCAGAGAATCCTGTTTCCAATCAAACCATTCACCTAAAAAAGTATTGTAATCTGCAAAATAATGCGTTAAAAACTGTGGAACAGAAAGTGCATAAATCGAAATATGGATGGCCTCCCGATTTATTATCATTACCCAGCGAAAATTTTCCCGAATTGGTTGTTTGCTGAGCTCTTCGGCGAAATCCTGATTTGACGGCAAATAGGTTTGTTCCTCATAACTTTCGCCACTCGTTAGTAGATAGTAAATATTCCCGGATTCAGATTTTGAAGCTAAATCAAGTAATTGCAATTTCACCTCATCCGACTCAAAAAAACCGCTAAAACTACCTGCTGCGCTGATACGGTCAGGATAATTAGCCACAAGGTAATTCACCAGCCAGGCAGTTCTGGAATGGCCTGCTATCATCAAAAAACTGGGTGGTGCAATTTCTCGTTCAATTGCCGGGATCAATTCGTTAAATATAAGTTGAGCTGTGCTTTCCAGACCATTTAAACTATCCCTTAGAATTTCCTTATCAGTATATTGCAAGCACTTCTCCAGATCAAATGGCAATCCTGCCACAACAATTTCGGGAATTTAAGCCCCAACACCAGTACGCAAATTTATCCCAGCCAAATGATAATCAAAATTTGTTCTGTTCTGTTGATCAAAAAGAATGAGTAGGGGATAAGCGCGATCATTATCCGTAAAATGCCATGAATCCGGGATAGCAAGTTCGCATACAATAATGTCCTGCCAATTTTCGGAATAGATATTAATTTTCTGATTGCCATATACTTGAATAGATTCCTGAGCAGGCAATACAATCGAAAAAAACAATAAAACTGTTAGTATGCTGAATTTTTCATTTGGGAGCTTTTTTTAA
>DJWN01000077.1 GCA_002440975.1 Bacteroidales bacterium UBA6229 | reverse complement strand
CTAAGCTCTGTAAACTGATCCCGTAGGGATCAAATATAGGTAGAAAAATATTCCAAAAAAGATCATTCCGTCCCGTAGTGGACGGTATAATTTCCATCTTAATCAGGCAATTAAACATTATTTTTTTACAACCCGATTTAAATCAATCTTCTCATCCAATGACTTCTGAAAAAGCAAATGTTCAACGAATTGTTTCCCAAGCCAAGGAGCAATCATCACCCCGCGCGCACCCAATCCGTTAAAAATTGCCAGTTGTGGATAATCAGGATGCAAACCTGCAACAGAACGGCGATCAGCTATAGCAGGCCTTACACCGGCTTGATGATCAATTACTTCAACTTTTACTTTTAAAAAACTGTATAGCTTATCTAATAAGTGGGCTCTCGCCTTTTCAGTAGGTTCATCAGATAGATCGTCCCAATCATAAGTTGATCCTAATCGAAAAATATTTTTACCTAATGGCAATAAAAACACGTCTTTAACGAGCAAATAATTGCTGTTTAAATTTTCAATTATTATCGTAAGGAGTTCTCCTTTAACCGGCCGGAAAGGAACAAAATTAAAAAACGGGTTTATTACAGCCTGCCAGCCTTCGCAGAAGATAATTTTGTTGGCATGAAAGCGATTTTTATAAGTAACCCCATCACTCATAAGATGCAGATCATCCAAATAAAATCTATCTGATAAAGTCACAACCTTGTCAGCTACAATTTTATTAATTTCCTCCAGAAAAACGACAGTGTCCAACCAATACCCCTGTACAAAACCTGCTCCGAAAGGTTGAATAAGAAGGTCATTATCAGGAACCTTTCCAATGCTATCAATCCATTGGGTAATTTCTGGTTTCTTCATTTTCTGCCGCCACAACGCCTCATCCTGATCTCCGAAAACTTTAGCGATTGTAATCGGATGCAAAAAGCTTCTTTGTGAAATTTCTTCAATCGATTGGTAGAAATTTACAGCCTCTGGCAGCAGTTTGTTCGCTTTCCAAACCGAAGTCAGGTATCTGAACACTAATGGATTAATCAATCCGGCAGCAACAACTGTTGAGCTTTTTTCTTGCCCTGTATGTATCCAGCAAACGTGTTGTCCTTGTTGCGTCAGTTGATAAACCAGCACGCTCCCGGCCAGTCCGCCACCCACAACGATTTGATCAAAATGATCCAAAACTCAGACAAATTTGGCAATCAGCTCGACCAGGCGACTGGCATAGCCCATCTCATTATCATACCAGGCCACCACTTTTACGAGTTTGTTTTTGTCGCCCAGCACAGCCGTAAGTCCGGCATCAAAAACAGCTGAATGTGTGTTGCCAATCACATCTGTGGATACAATAGGATCTTCGGTATATTGTAAAATTCCTTTGAGCTCGTTCTCGGCTGCGGCCTTAAAAGCTGCGTTTATTTCTTCCACACTGGTCGATTTATCCAGCGTACAGGTGAGGTCTGTCAGCGAACCATCCGGCACTGGAACTCGAATTCCTGCGCCTCCCAGATTCCCTTTCAGGTGAGGGAAAATTCTGGTAGCGGCTTTGGCAGCTCCGGTTGTGGTTGGCACGATAGAATGTGCAGCAGCACGTCCGCGACGCCAATCCTTATGTGGCCCGTCAACAAGATTTTGATCTTTTGTATAGGAATGCACGGTTGTGATAAAACCTTTTTGAACTCCCCAGTTTTCGTGCAGTATTTTTATCAAAGGTGCTACATTATTGGTTGTGCAGGAGGCATTCGAGATCAGGTCGTCATTTCGATTGATCAAATGATCGTTAACACCTAAAACAATATAGGGAACATCTTCGCGGATGTCTTTGGCAGGGGCCGAAATGATTACTTTTCGCGCTCCGGAAGCATCAATATGTTGGCGGGCTTTCTCCGGTTCAGTAAAAAAACCGGTTGATTCAATCACCACATCAATGGCTAATTCCTTCCAGGGAAGCAGCGTTGGATCAGCCTGATTTAAAACTTTGATTTTTTTGTCATCCACCAACAAAAAATCTCCATCTACACTGACCTCACCCTTAAATGCCCCTTGAACGGAATCATACTTCAAAAGGTGAGCCAGGTTTTCCGTTTCAGCAAGGTCGTTAATGGCAACAACCTCCATATCATTTCTGAGCATCAACCGCCTGAAAGTGACCCGGCCAATGCGACCAAATCCGTTTATTGCAATCCGAATAGGTTTCATATTTCTTAGCTTTGGCCGGCAAAGTTAGCCTTTTGAGGGCTGCCAGCCAATGAAAAATTTTGATGCGATTTCGAATGGCATATGCACAATAAATTTTTGCTTTTCGTTTCTTAAATAACATTAAAACAAGCGGATTCAAATAATTTATCAGGCAAAACCCTCGTTTAAAGGACACCTGAAAACCAGAAATTCCCTATTTTTACAAAAAATTATTTACCACTAAAACTCTAATAATGGAAAAAATCAAAACGTACATCGAATCCAACAAAGACAGATTTTTAGATGAGTTGTTCGGACTGATCCGCATCCCTTCGATCAGTTCGCTTAGCGATCACAAGCCGGATATGCAGAAAGCTGCTGAATACTGGCGCGACAGCATTTTGAAGGCAGGAGCTGATAAAGCCGAAGTGATGCCTTCGGATGGCAATCCGGTTGTTTATGGTGAAAAAATCATTGATCCTGCACTTCCTACCGTGCTGGTTTACGGCCACTATGATGTGATGCCTGTTGACCCTGTCGAATTGTGGAGCAGTCCGCCATTTGAACCTGAAATCAGGGATGGAAAAATCTGGGCTCGTGGTGCAGATGACGATAAAGGTCAGGCTTTTATGCATGCCAAGGCTTTTGAAACCTTAGTAGCTACAGATAGTTTGCCCTGCAATGTAAAATTCATGATAGAAGGCGAAGAAGAAATTGGTTCTCCCAATCTGGGCAAATGGTGCGAGCAACATAAAGATATGCTTAATGCTGATGTGATTTTGGTTTCAGACACCAGCATGATCGGCCCTGATGTGCCTTCAATCACAACAGGATTGCGTGGCTTGGCTTACTGGCAGGTTGAAGTTACGGGTCCCAACCGCGATCTGCATTCTGGTTTGTTTGGCGGAGCCGTTGCCAATCCTATCAATGTGTTATCGAAGTTAATTGCTTCTATAACAGACGAAAACAATTATATCACCATTCCTGGTTTTTATGATGATGTGCTTGAAGCCACTCCCGCAGAAAGAGAACTTTTAAATAAGGCCCCTTTCAGTGCAGAAGCCTACAAAAAGGCTATTGATGTGGAAGCGTTGAATGGAGAAAAAGGCTATACAACCATTGAGCATACAGGCATCAGACCCACTTTTGATGTTTGCGGTATCTGGGGTGGATACACCGGCGAAGGTGCTAAAACCGTGCTTCCTTCAAAAGCTTATGCTAAAATTTCGAGCCGTTTGGTTCCTAATCAACACCATAAAAAGATTGAGGTGCTTTTCAAAGAATATTTTGAAAAAATTGCACCAAAGTCGGTAAAAGTTAAGGTTGAATATTTGCACGGCGGACAGGCTTATGTGTGCCCGATCGATCTTCCGGCTTACAAAGCCGCCGAAAAAGCTTATGTGGATGTTTATGGCAAGCAGCCAATCCCAATGCGTAGCGGTGGCAGTATCCCGATTATTTCAACCTTTGAAGAAATCCTGGGTTTGAAATCCGTTTTGATGGGCTTTGGCCTAGAATCAGACGCGATTCATTCGCCAAATGAAAACTATCCCTTGGATAATTTCTACAAAGGAATTGAGACAATTTCAGCATTCTACAGGCATTTTGCTAAGATGTAAGCTAAAAATAAACACAAAAAGTCGGAAATAGATCATCCGGCTTTTGGGTTAAATAAAAAGCCAGCTGCTAAAAACAACTGGCTTTTCGTATTTAGATTCCTTTCAGCTTTATTCCGGTATTGTAAAAACCGTTTGGCTTTTTTTGTAGTTCTCAACACCTTGTTTCAGAAATTCAACAAATTCATCCACATCCAAATCATAAGCCCGGGGTTGGGATACGACATTATTTTCATGCCCCATCAACACATAATAAGGCTGAGCATTCACCCCGAATTTGGATACTTGAAAATCAGCATATTTTCGTCCGATCGTTTTTTTCCATTTGCCATCATAATCAGATAATACCCATTCATCTTCGGGCAGCATGGTTTTGTCATCCACATAAAGCGCTGCAATAATATACTCATCCCGAAGCAGTGCCAATACTCTGGGATCGGCCCAAACATTGGCTTCCATCTCGCGACAGTTTACACAGCCATGACCGGTAAAATCAATAAAGAGAGGCTTATCCAGTGATTTTGCACAAGCAAGTGCCTGATCGTAATCAAAATACCCCTGCAAACCGTGCGGCAAATGCAGTTTTTCGTGAAACATAGGCGTTTCGCAAAGCTCGTTATCCGTTAACTGCATCATGGCAGTAGCTCCTCCACCACTGTTTTTCCGGATGATATCATTCAAATCAAAATCATGCGTATGCATAGGTGGAACATAGCCCGACAATGCCTTGAGTGGTGCGCCAAACATGCCGGGAATGAGGTAAACAACAAATGAAAAAGTAATAATCGAGAAAACCAGGCGTGGCACACTGAGGTATTTAACCTCAGAATCGTGTGCAAATTTTATTTTGCCCATCAGGTATAAGCCCATGAGGAAGAAAATCACAATCCATAAGGCCAGGTAGATTTCCCGGTCGAGTAAGCCCCAGTGATAGGTTTGATCTGCGATACTGAGGAATTTCAGTCCGAGTGCCAACTCGAGAAAACCTAATACTACTTTCACAGAGTTGAGCCAGCCACCTGATTTTGGGAGATTGCTGAGCCAGGATGGAAAAAATGCAAAAAGTGTGAAAGGCAAAGCAAATGCCAGCGAAAAGCCGAACATGCCAACAATAGGTTTAAGTATTTGTCCGCCAGCAGATTCAACCAGGATTGTTCCAACAATTGGTCCTGTACAACTAAATGAAACCAATACAAGTGTTAAAGCCATGAAAATGGAACCTACAAAACCGCCCTTATCTGCTTTGGCGTCGGATTTATTTACCAGCCAGTGTGGTAAGGTAATTTCAAACATCCCGAAAAAGGAAGCAGCAAAAATGACAAAAATCAGGAAGAAGATGATATTGGGCAGCCAGTGCGTGCTCAGCCAGTTGGCGATATCTGGTCCGGCCACAACAGCCAGAATGGAACCTATCAAAGTGTATATCGCAATGATAGCCAGTCCGTAAACGATTGCCTGCAACCTGCCTTTCAGTTTGTCTTCGTCTTTATCCTTCATAAAAAATGATACTGTCATGGGTATCATCGGGAAAACACAGGGGGTTAAAATGGCTGCAAGACCACCTAAAAACGCCAGAAAAAAGAAACCCCACAACGAGGCGTTTCCGCCTGTGATATCAGCCTTGGCCTGATTCGAGGTTTCCTTCTGTGCCAAAGGTTGAGATGCTTCTGCCAATTGGATGGTTTTGCCATCGTAAATCAGGTCAAAATCGTGATAAAGTGCAACGCAACCCACATCATTGCAGACCATATAGGCAATTTCGCCCGTGATGTTGAAAGGTGGTTCTTGTTGTAGCTTTAATGGCTGCACAAAAACCGCTTCCTTCTCGAAGGATTTGATATCCATCTCAAAGATTTCGTCGTATTTTATCTCACCTTCAGTAGTTTCGGAAATTGCTGCATTCAGTTCGTAAGCTGTTGATTCTGTAAAGGTGAATTCTGTTGGCAGCGGGCCATTCTCGGGAATATTTAAGGAATAAAGGTGAAAACCTTCATCAATTGCTGCTGTAAATACCAGCTCCAACTCGTCCTTATTGCCTTTTTTAAGGTCGTAAGTCCATTTCACCGGATCGAGCACCTGATTTTGTGGAGCTGACGTTTGCGCACTAAAATCAGGAAGTGCCGAAGCTCCGGCTAGCGTAAAAGAAAAATCAACTTCCGAAGGCGGAAGACAACGCATATCGTCGCAGCACATGAATTCGAGTACACCTTCAATGGTAACTGATTCGTTTGTAAGTAGTTCGACCTGCTGTTTGAAAACTGCCTCATCAGAAAAAAATTTCAATACCATATCGAAATTCGGATCGTACTGCTCTACAGAAGGTGATTCAATAACTTCTCCAATAAATCTTGCCTGTTCGTTTGGTTTAAATGTGAAGGTAGTAGCAGGAGGCGACATAGGAATATCCTGCGAATATAAATGCCATTTAGGCTCTATTTTTGCAGTAAAAACCAGGTTATACTTCCCATCAGAGATTTTTTCGGTAGAGAAATCCCATTTCACAGGTTCCAGAATCTGTGCCTGCGAAACAAAAGAAAATAGCATTAGACTAAAAAGAAAAAATCGGATCAGTGTGTTTGACTTCATGGAGCTTAATTATAAGGTGCAAAATTACAAAATGCCTGTTAGTGCTTTCCTGAATTAAAGTTTTTTAAGTAATAGGGAGACAACATGTGCCTGATAGTGGTTGCGCTGGCGTCTTATTTAGAAAGTTTTCTAATTAGTGCAGGCCTTTCTCATTTGAAACAATCTCCGGTTTTCAACCAGTGAAAAAAGCAATTACGTTATTGACTTCAGGATCACACAGTTTAAGAAAAAGGGGAATTTTTTAATGCATTCACAACAAAAATATATATTACTGAATTTCAATTAGTTTCAGATTGTTCTAAATTCAAAGTCCAGATGCCTTGCGGCTTTTTGTTAATTTTGCTTCACATGAGCCTGGTCGTTTATTTGTTGTAATTTTATTCGTTAGTAATAGTCATAGCACTAATTTTGATTTGGCTTTTTGGTGTGTTGGATAGTTTGGGAAAAACCCGTTGAAAATCGGTTAATATTCTAACTATCAATCTTGTTTATATGATAAAGAATTTTACAATATTGCTATTCTTCCTTTTGAGAACTGCCCTGCTTTTCTCACAGGATACTATTGCCCAAAATGATTTACTTGATGTGGCAAATGAGAACTACCGATTAGTTTTCACACAACCGGAAGAAGCATTTCAAAGAGCAGCCATTATCAGGCAACAAGCGCAAGAAGAAAATAATCAGGAAGCCGAATTGTGCGCCATTTCAACACAATGCGTTTATTACGAATCGAAGAATAATTTCGAGGAATTAATGCTTACGGCAAAATTATTATTTCAGAAAGCCCAAGCCTATCAAAATCCTGTTTATCAGACTTCTGCAAAGATAGACATTTTCAATGCCTATGCCTTTAACGGGCTTTACGACAAAGCTTTTGAGCAACTGAAACAAGCCGAAAAAATTATCAAAAAGATTGAAGATGAAGAATTAATAACTATTCTTACACGGGTGAATCTTTTTGTAGCCTTCTCAAATTATTATTTCCTTCAGAAAGATTACGAAAACCAGCTCAAATACCTCAAACTGAATGCCCATGAATATGAAAAACTTCCCGACGAAAAATATAAAGAACGGTTCAGGTATATTGACTATTCCAACCGTAGCAGGGTTTTCATCGATTTGAAAGAAATAGATTCGGCTGAATATTACGCCAAATTATCTCTTTCAAAAGAAAGCGGATACCAACGAAACGACATCCAGTTTTCAAATTATGTGGTCATAGGAAGAGTTTCTACTGCAAAAGCCGACTTCAAACATGCGGTAAGCTATTTCAAAGAAGCTGAAAAAGTAAAGGGCTACAAAAATCATTTAAACCTGCTTGCTTTGTACGACAACATCATTGAGGCTTATGCAGCACTTGACGAACACGACAAAGCCAAATCATACGAAGCCAGGCGGGATTCGCTTAAACTGGACATTTCTGAAAACAAAAATAAATCACTGCTAAACTTGCTCAACGAAAAGCAAACCGACACCACAAAGCAATATCTGTATCTGCTTGCCTTTTTTATAGTGTTGATGGCAGTTTTCATGTTTTTCTTCATCAGAAAAAACAGGATTTTGATTCGTCAGGAGAGAATCAGCAAAGAATATCTGAAAGAGAATCCCGAAAACAAAAGCGGGGAAGACTATTCCAGGCTACTGGAGATGCTAAAGAATAACGACCCGGCCTTTATGCCCTATTTTATGGAGGTGTTTCCTGACTTTACACCAAAACTGATCAAAACAAATCCAAATTTAAATCAGTCGGATATTGAATTCTGTGCTTTGCTGAAGTTAAAAATCCCAACCAGCGACATTGCCAGATACAAATTTATCACGATAAAGTCGGTGCAAAACAAGAAATATTTGATCCGCAAAAAACTCGACATTCCCAAAGGGGTAGATATCTATAATTGGTTTAGCTTGTTATAAAAAGCTGATTTTTAACAACAGGATCACATAAAATTCGAAAAGAAGTTTCCGGGCAGGCACTTTTCTGATGCAATAAGGAGAATTGAGGTAGGTACTTTCTTTGAAATCCTCCCCACTTAAGATAAGTTTGCGACAAATTCAAAATTGATTTACTTAAAACATTAAACACTATGCAAATTTTACGCTCCGTTTTTCTTGCCTGTATGCTTTTGGTTCTGCATATAGGTTCACTCAACGCTCAATGGGTTCCGGCCAACGGACCTTATGGAGGTACAACAAACTGTATCGTAGCCAACGACACTGATGCTTTTGCCGGAACTTATGGTGGCGTATTTCGTTCCACAGACAATGGCGAAAGCTGGACAGCAGTCAATAATGGCCTTAGCAACAACAGTATATACGCGCTTGTGATGGCCGGTAGCAATCTCTTTGCCGGAACAGGAGGAGGCATCTATCTTTCGACCGACAATGGCGAAAGCTGGACAGCAGCCAATACAGGCATGCCTGAATTCGCCAGTGTTACCTGCTTCACAGCCTCAGGCAACGATGTCTTTGCCGGAACCTGGGACGGCTTATTTCGTTCGACCGATAATGGTGCCAACTGGACAGCCGTCAATACGGGACTTACCAATACTGCCATTCGCGCCCTTGCTGTTATGGACAACAACATCTTTGCCGGAACACTGGAAGGTATTTTCATTTCAAATGACAACGGCAATAACTGGACAGCAATTAATACCGGATTGACAAACACAAGTATGAGTGCTTTAGCTGTATCGGGTGCTAATCTCTTTGCCGGAACCAGCGGTGGTGGTGTTTTTCTGTCAACCGACAACGGCACAAACTGGACAGCCGTAAATACAGGCCTTACGAGCCTGACTATTCAAGACTTTGCCATTTCAGGTTCTAATCTCTTTGCCGGAACCAATGGTGGTGGCGTTTTTTTAACAACAAATAACGGTACAAACTGGACAGCCGTCAATACAGGCCTGGGCAGCGGTGAAGTCAAGACGCTTGCAACCAGCGGAACAAACATCCTGGCCGGTACTTTTGGCGTTGGTATCTTTAAAACTTCTAACGATGGTGCCAACTGGTACGAGTCAAATCAAGGTTTGGCAATCACTACTATTCCTGCCTTTGCCGTTACTGATACTGACCTCTTTGCCGGAACTTTTGCAGGTGTATTCCGTTCTTCTGATGAAGGCGAAAGCTGGGTGAAAGTCAATTCTGGTCTCACACATGTTGATGTTTATGCAATGGCCGTGTTAGACAGGGAACTTTTTGCAGGAACCTTTAACGGAGGTGTTTTCCGTTCTTCTGACAATGGCGAGAGTTGGACGACAGTCAATAATGGTCTGACCAATATCAATATTTACGCCCTCGAAGTTTCGGGCTCAAATCTTTTTGCCGGAACTTTTGGCGGTGGCGTATTTTTATCAACCGATAATGGCGACAGCTGGACAGAAGTCAATTCGGGTCTGACGAATACCTTAGTAAGTACGCTTGGGATTTCGGGTTCAAATATCTTTGCCGGAACCTATGGCGGGGTGTTTCTTTCAACAGATAATGGTGCAAGCTGGACTGCAGCTAATTCAGGAATGCCCGGTGGAGCCTCTGTAAATGCTTTTGCTTTTTCGGGCTCCAATATCTTTGCCGGTACAGGCAGCAATGGCGTTTTCCTATCAACCGACAATGGTGAAAGCTGGACAGAGGTGAACACAGGTTTAACCAATACTTCATTTCGTGCAATGGCCGTCGCCGACGATAATATCTTTGCCGGATCCTATGGCGGCGGGGTTTTTCATTCTACCAACAATGGCGAAAGCTGGACAGAGATTAACGAAGGCCTGACAAACACCAGTGTTGCATCTTTCGCCTTTGCAGGTTCTTATATTTTTACCGGAACTGACTCTGGTAGTGCCTGGAAACGTTTGCTTTCTGAGATTATTACTGCTACCCCATCACATAATATGCCAGACAAGCTATCGCTGTTTCAGAACAGTCCAAACCCATTTAGTTCGACAACCACAATCAGATTTAAAACTGAAACGGCTGATCTCGTTAAGTTGACAATATATGATATGCAGGGGCAGGAAATTGAAACACTTGTAAATGAGCAAGTGCAGGCCGGAACGCATGAGGTGATTTGGAATGCAAGGTCTTATACAGGAGGTACTTATTACTATAAATTATTTGTCGGAAAAACTGTTGATACAAAGAAGATGATTCTGGTAAAATAACGGACAAAATCGAGCCTCTTCACTAGTTCTATTGTCGGTTAGTACAGAATCCTGATCAGCTGCCTGAAAGCATAAAGATAAATTTATACTTTTACGGCAGCTGATTTTTTAATAAAAAACTCCTACACAAATAATCATGAAAGAAGTAAAGGAAAGTTTCAAATTAGTTGGGTTGAAGCTAAAAGAAAAAACTACTAACCAAAACATGCAATCGGCAAAGGATTGTGGCAGTTTATGGCAAAAATTTGAGACAGATAAAATTTTCGACCGCATAAAAGGCAGGCTTTCCAGCGAAATTTATGCCGTTTACTACGATTATGATAAAGACGAAAACAGCCCATTTTCCTACTTTATCGGATGCAAAACAGACCCCGGCTATGAACCGCCCGAAGGACTTTCGGAACTGAATATTCCAGCCCAGAAATATGAGAAGTTTCTGGCAAAAGGGCCCATGACCGCTTGTATCTCGACTGCCTGGGAAAAAATTTGGGATTCGGATGTGACTCGAAAATTTAGCTTTGATTTCGAAATTTACGACGAAAGAAGTCACGACTGGAATAATGCAGAAGTGGACATATTTATCTCAATTGCAGAGGAAGAATAATTCGAAACATCGTTCAAACGAATTACATTTTCCTGTTTTTCAACATTTTATTTATTCGCTCAGATTAGGAGTTGATATTTTTCAGCTTTTAAGCATGATGAAAAGATAAACATGATGAAAAGATAAACTTGTAATTCTTCATCCGCTCTGAAAACATTTGCATTCGCATAGATTTTGACAGCAATAAGCTTCTGGCTACTCTGTATCAACATCTTAGCATCTTCCATAAAACAATAAACACGCTTACTTCCTTTCTCCCAAAACACGTATTACACAAAATCCGCAATTGTTTCATCAAAATCCTAAATCAACTAACTTTGCTCGCGAAAAATCAGATCATTAATCTCTACCTTATGAAAAAGAAAATACGCTTAACTATGATCGTAATGCTGATGTTGACCAGGCTACAGGCACAAGAAATCTCTTATCCCGAAACCCGCATGGACGATGTGCAGGATGATTATTTTGGCACACTTGTGAGCGATCCCTATCGTTGGCTCGAGGACGACAATTCTGCCGAAACAGCAGCTTGGGTAACCGCTCAAAACAAAATCACCAGGGCCTATCTGGATGCTATTCCTTATAAGGATGCCTTGGAAAAAAGACTCGAAACCATCTGGAATTATCCCAAGAGTGGTGTGCCTTTCAAAAAAGGTGGCCAATGGTTTATCTTCAAAAACGACGGTTTGCAAAATCAGAGTGTATTATACACCATGAAGGATCCAGCCGAAAAACCTCAGTTACTGCTCGATCCCAATAAATTTTCGGACGATGGCACTATCGCTCTGGGGAATCTGAGTCCTTCTGACGATGGCAACTACCTGGCCTATAGCATAAGCAGGGGTGGCAGCGACTGGAACGAAATTGTAGTGATGAAACTGGATGGCCGGTCGATGCTGACTGATACTGTGAAATGGGTAAAATTTTCGGGTATCTCCTGGTTTGGTGATGGATTTTTTTATAGTGCTTATGATGCACCTGCAGAAGGAATGGCACTCAAAGGCAGCAACAAGTTTCATAAAGTATTTTACCACAAGCTGGGAACCCCTCAGGAGGCGGATCAGCTGATATTTGAAGACAAACAAAATCCACAGCGAAACTTTTATGCTTACCTCACCGAGGACCAACAATTTTTGATGATCAGCGAGTCACAGGCTACTTCGGGCAATGCGCTCTACGTAAAAAATACTGCTAATATGGAAAGTGAATTCATCAAAATTGCGGATGGATTTGAAAAGGAGTATGGGGTGGCAGATCACCTGGAAGGCAAGCTGTTAGTAATGACCAATGATGAGGCTCCCCTGAACAAGGTGATGTTGGTAGATCCGTTAAATCCTGAAAAAGCGAACTGGGAAACCCTGATTCCTGAAACGGAAAATGTGTTGCAGTCGGTTCAGCTTGTGGGTGATCTGATTTATGCGCAATACCTAGAAGACGCGCAGAGCAAAGCTTATTTTTATGATTATAAAGGCAAAAAAGTTCATGAGCTCGAGCTTCCTGCACCCGGAAGTATTGCTGGTTTTAGCGGCGATCGTGGTGATGATCGTGCGTTTTTTGGTTTCACCTCTTTCACTTTTCCATCAAGTGTTTATGAATATGATCTTAAAGCGCACCAATCAATGCTGTACAGCAGCAGCGAGGTAGCTTTCGATCCGGAAGATTATATTACTGAACAATTGTTTTTTACAAGTAAAGATGGCTCCCGCATTCCAATGTTTATTGTGCATCACAAATCGGTGCACAAAACTGGCGACAACCCGCTTTTACTATACGGCTATGGTGGTTTCAACGTGAGCCTTACCCCTTCGTTCAGTGTTTCGAGGTTGCCATTTTTGGAGCAAGGCGGAATCTTTGTGATGGTAAACCTTAGAGGTGGTGGAGAGTACGGCGAAGACTGGCACAATGCAGGCACCAAACTAAATAAGCAAAATGTTTTTGATGACTTTATTGGTGCGGCTGAGTTTTTGATTTCGGAAAAATATACCAATCCGCAAAAAATTGCTATCATGGGTGGTTCCAATGGCGGATTACTCGTTGGAGCCTGTATGACACAACGTCCTGAGCTGTTCCGTGTGGCCATCCCCATTGTTGGCGTGATGGACATGCTTCGCTATCATCTTTTTACTATTGGCTGGGCATGGGCAGGCGATTATGGCCGCAGCGACGACAGCCCCGAAATGTTTGAATACCTGTACGGCTATTCACCACTGCACAACATCAAAGACGGCATAGAATATCCTGCTACACTGGCTATTACAGCAGATCACGATGATCGGGTAGTGCCTGCACACACCTTCAAGTTTATGGCCGAACTGCAAGCCAAACATCAGGGTAATCATCCGGTGCTTGTGCGCATCGAAACGCAAGCCGGCCACGGAGCAGGAAAACCCACTTCCAAGCAGATTGAAGAAAGTGCAGATATGTATGGATTTATCATGTTTGAACTTGGAATGAAGCCTGACTTTGAATAGTTTACTACTATATTTTATTAACATAAGGCTGTCGCAAAAAATTTGTGACAGCCTTTTAAATCAATTCAATCAGCTATCTGGAAACAACTGGATAAATCAGTAAACCTGCACTATCAAGTAAAGTCCATCCTGCTAACCAATAGGTATTACTAAAAGCCCCAACAAAATCAACAGGCTGAATTGCCTCATGTTCGGGATTAAACCAATCGGGTATTTCAAAATTAACAGCCGGAATGAGTAACAATTTTTGATTATTGATTTCAAAACCCGGATCAGCAATCTGATTTGCTGCTGTAAGAAAATAGTCCGACAACATTTCCTGCTGTTCAGCCACAGATTCTCCACTAATTCCTCTCACCCTAAAAATCTTATCCGTTTCATCAGCATTCACCTGATAAAAAGTATTGGCAACCAATTGCAACCTACCGGCTGAAAAGTGATCAAAGCTGGAAGGCCTGAAACCCGAATACTCAATCAAAATGCCGTTATCTTCATTTACCATAATTGAATTAGAGATAATACCAGCAGCATTGTTGTCGAAACTAATCAACTGGACACCTGTGTTTCCGCGATTCCCTATTAATGTTGCGTTAGAAATCACAGGTACACTCAGTGGTTGCTGAATGGGATAATCCACACTATTACCATCCACTTCTATTAAACGGTCGCCGGAAGCCTGGGCCTGCACGGCCAGCCAAAACTGGCCAACTCCCTGATAGCCCAGGTCAATATCAAAAGCATCATCCCCACAAAAAGCCACAGCCATATGTCGGGTATTCACGGTTCCGCCAAAAAACTCCACTCCGTCATCCAGGCTTGAAATCACTTCCACATGATGAATGCTGGTCTGATTGCCCACACCACCCAGGGTAAGTCCGTTTATCTCGTTGCCCTGCCCGATATTTGTGCCAGCATGTCGGATAGAAACATACTCAAGAACTCCGGAATTGTCGGCTTCATTAGCACCTCCAAACCAGCCCCTTGGCTCTGATAATACAATACCTTCGATCTGTGCCTCACCCGAAGGAGTGTTTACGGGGGCACTTCCCAAAATCATCAACCCACCCCACAAACCCTGCGTATGTAGTGGCACAGAGCCATCCAAATCGTCTGCTTCGGCTGTAAAAATGATTGGTTTATCAGGCGAACCTTTTGCAATTATTTTTCCACCACGAGCCACTATCAGTGCTGAAGCCTGGTCGGCCTGACCTGCCCTAAACCGAATCACAGTCCCGGCCTCAATGGTGAGGGTTTGTCCATCATTCACAAAAACCAAACCCTCGATCAGATAGGATTCAGAAGCCCGCAAATGCCGGTCGCCAATGCCAAATCCCTGATCTTTGATCACTGTAAAATCACCTTCGGTGGAAAACTTTGTTTTTCGGCAACTGCTTGCAACCACCAATAAAACAATAAAAAGTATCAAGCCTTTGTGTTTCATAACCTGAATTCTAAATTAACAAACAAAGCCTTTGTGTTGGGCAAATCCTTTGCTGCCGGAAACCAATCCTGATAGTTAAAGGCGAGATGAATTTTTGGTTTGGGGTAATATTCTATCCCAAAAAGCAAGGCCGAGCCATCTTTTGCCAAATTCCAGGGATAATTATATCCTTTTGGTATATTGGATTCTAACCAGTCGTATCGGGTAAATACGGCGTATTTCTTCTGCCAGGTTTTATGTCCGAAAACACTATACCCATAACGTTCATTACCGGATATGAAACCCTCGTTGTGCAACCAGTTTGTCTCCAGACCAGCAACATAATCGCCCTTAAAGCAGAGGCCGGCAAACAAAGAAGTCATTGTTTCGGAAACAAGCTTTTTTGAATAGTCGAGGTTTGCTCTAAGCAAAAGCCACGAGAAAGGTATAAACTGCATTCCAACCGACCATTCATAGGTATTATCATGCTGCAATTGGTCGTATCCTTCGCCATTCATCAGGGCAGTATAAACCGTTATTTTCTGATTTATCTCATATTCCATCCCAACTCCAATATCTGCTGTTGGGGCAAAACGGTATGCATCCAGGAATACCTTTTCGATGTATCGCCGGGCCCAATACTTTTCGGGGGCATTCATGCTATATCGTGGAATAATTCCTGCCTCTATGGTTAATTTATTATGTGTATAAGTGAGCGAGGCTATTTTGAAATAGGCATAACGCTTCAATAAAGAATAAGGCGAGTCGTCGTTTGGACTTCCGATATCAAGCACTATCGAAGCTTCCCATTCCGGATAAAGCCGTTGGGTATATCCCAGGTATGCCCTTTTCAACTCAAAAGAGGTTTGTTTATCAGAGCCATCCAGGGGGCTCACAAAATTTGAAAAGACCCGCATCACCGGACTACCGTGTGGTTTGAAGCCGACAGAATCCTGGCTACATACCGTCAAGGCTCTAAAAATCAGAACTAAAACTAATATTTTACGCATCGGCAAATGCTTTTGAAGCAGCGAAAATATCTATTTTCGGCCAAATAACTAGACCCAAAGCACTTAATAAATTAATGTTAAGTTAACAATGGTAATAAACAGGTTTTTTATAATTTCGCTATTCTAAACTCAGAAAGCTTAAAACTGTGGAAAACATTTATTTAGCCCTGGTAATAGTTCTTTTCATTCTGGCCATTTCCGATTTAATTGTTGGAGTTAGCAACGACGCCGTAAACTTTTTAAACTCGGCCATAGGTGCCAAAGCGGCTCCTTTCTGGATCATCATGGCTATTGCCGGCCTTGGTGTGCTGTTTGGTGCTACCTTTTCAAGTGGTATGATGGAAATTGCACGAAGCGGGATATTCCATCCTGACAAGTTCTATTTTTCTGAAATCATGTTGATTTTTCTGGCAGTAATGATCACTGATGTGATTCTGCTGGACACCTTCAATACATTCGGGCTGCCTACCTCTACAACAGTCTCCATCGTTTTTGAACTGCTTGGAGCTTCGGTTGCCATAGCCTTGATGAAGCTTTATGAGAGCGATTCGGGTTTGAGCATGGGTGATTATATCAACACTTCCAAAGCCCTGGCTATCATTTCTGGTATTTTGCTATCAGTAGTTATCGCGTTTAGCGTTGGCGCTTTGATACAGTTTTTCACACGTTGGCTTTTCTCTTTCCGTTTCGAAAAGCGCATGAGATATTTTGGGGCATTATACGGAGGTTTTGCCATCACGGCCATCATCTATTTTATGTTGATCAAAGGTGTTAAGGGTGCTTCGTTTATTACCGAAGATGTTGGTATTTGGATCAAATCCAACACTTTTCTTATTATCAGCATGAGTTTTCTTGGTTTCACTGTTTTGTTACAACTTTTAAACTGGCTTTTCAATCTCAACATACTCAAAACCATAGTGTTGGCAGGCACGTTTGCCTTGGCTATGGCCTTTGCCGGAAACGATTTAGTAAACTTTATCGGGGTGCCGCTTGCAGGTTTTGAATCCTTTAAAACCCTGATAAACAACCCGGGTGCAGATCCTGATTTTTTACTCATGAGCTCACTCAAAGGAAAAGTGCAAACCCCTACCCTGTTTTTATTGCTGGCCGGTTTGGTGATGGTAGTCACACTTTTTACTTCCCGTAAAGCCAAAAGTGTTGTTAAAACCACAATTGACCTCAGTCGGCAGGACGAAGGTGATGAACGTTTTTCTTCTTCACAGCTATCACGCACTATCGTAAGAATGACAATCAAACTATCAGAACGCCTTTCATCCATAATTCCCGACCGGCTAAAAAACAATATCGACAAACAATTTGCCCTGGTAAGCCACGACAAACACGAAAAAGACTATCCTGCCTTTGATATGCTACGTGCCTCCGTAAATCTGGTTGTGGCAAGTATATTGATCGCCTTAGGTACATCCTTAAAACTGCCTTTATCAACTACTTACGTTACTTTTATGGTTGCTATGGGCACCTCACTGTCTGACCGTGCCTGGGACAGAGAAAGTGCTGTGTACAGGGTTACCGGAGTTTTTTCTGTTATTGGCGGTTGGTTTTTCACGGCACTTTCTGCTTTTACGGTTGCTTTTTTAATCGCTATGTTCTTCTATTTCGGCAATATGTATGCCATTGGTATCATGGTTCTTATTTCCATTTATCTGGTTTATCGTACGCACAAAATACATACGTCGCGCGAAGCCAGCAAAGCCGAAAGCATCAAAGAACTGGAACAGATTAACAACGAAAACATTCTTGAACAGTGCAGCCTGAGTGTAAATAACATCATGCATCAAACCCAGCTTGAGTATAAAAAAACAATTGCTGCCTTATCTGATTTTGATGTGAAGGCCTTGAAAAACATTGCTAAAACAACTGAGAAAATCGAAAAAGATGCCAAGCATAAAAAGAATTCTGTTACTGTTATCATAGCCAAACTTAAAGAAGACGCACTCGAGAGCGGGCATTATTATGTGCAGGTGCTGGATTATCTGCGCGAAATACTACACAGTCTTAATTTCATTGTTAATCCTGTTTACACACACATCAGCAACAATCATAAAGAATTCAGCAATGCCCAATTATCTGAGCTAAAAATTCTGAGCCAGCATCTGGGTAATTTCTTTACTCATATCACTTCAGATATCAAAGACGGCAACTTCAGCAATCAGGAAAATATCAGTGCCGAACAGCAAAAATTTCTGAATCTGATCGATTTGTTCAGGAAAAATGAGGTGAAAAGAATCAAGAAAGAGGCCGGAAGCACAAGGAATAGTTTGCTGTTTATGACCATCTTACAAGAAACTAAAAACCTTGGTTTATTCAGCTTTAACCTGTATAAATCGCAGCGCGACTTCATGCTGTATCATACCGAAAAGAACCGTAAAGCCTGAAAGATTTGATCGTTATCAGCGGAGGCCAAACCGGCCTCGACCGTGCTGCCATGGATGCAGCACTGGAAGCAGGTATTTCAATAAAAGCTTATTGTCCAAAAGGCCGATTGGCAGAAGATGGCACAATCGATTTGAAATATCCACTCACTGAAATTCATTCGGTCAGTTATCACAAACGAACCAGACGAAATGTGGCTCTGGCTGATTCGGTGCTTATCCTAGTGAAATCAACACCGGATGCAGGTACTGCTTTGACAATCCGGCTGGCCAAAAAACTTCAAAAACCGCTTAAAATTATACATCTTAACCAAAATAAGAAAGCCAAAGAAAAAATCCAGGAATTTCTGGAGAATCCATTTCATAAGATTCTGATTGCCGGTTCCAGAGAAAGCAATGAAAGCGGTATCTACAAACAAGCTTACCCCTTATTGCTTCAGTGTTTCACGGCACTAATAAAGCGGTCGCGGCCATGAATGTCCTGATAAATTTGCACTTCTTCAAAACCAGCCCTATTACAAACCGCTGCCGTCTCTTTCCCAAAAGCTTCATTGATTTCGAACCATAACTCGCCTCGTTCAGCAAGTGATTGATGAGCCAGTTTTGCAATTGCTCTGTAAAAAAGCAAGGGATTCTCATCCGGCACAAACAAGGCCATTTCCGGCTCAAAATCCAATACATTTTTCTCCATCTTAAGTCGTTCTGACTGACGAACATAAGGCGGATTACTGACAATAACGTCCACTTTTCCCTTTTCTGTCGGACGCATTTCCAAAATATCAGTCTGCTGCAAGGAAATAGTCGTATGCAATCTTTTCGCATTTACTTTTGTTAAGTCAATGGCATCTTCACACAAGTCGAATGCCGTTACTTTTGCTTGTGGCAAGGCCAGTGCCAGACTGATCGCAATGCAACCCGATCCGGTTCCCAAATCCCAGATTGAAATTGATTTCAACTGATTAAACCGCTTGATAATCATGTCAACCAGTTGCTCTGTTTCAGGCCGCGGAATTAAAACCCCGGGGTTTACAAGAAAGGAATGTCCATAAAATTCAGTTTTGCCCGTGATGTATTGAATCGGTTTGTGTTGAAGCAAATCCTTCACAGCAAAATGCAATTTCAGCATTTCTGATTCTGAAAGACGTATATCGGTGTGCAAGGCAAGCTGTGCGCGATCGTAACCAAAAAAATGTTTGATCAAAACAAGTATCAACTGAGCTGCCTCAGCATTGCCATAAATGGGTTCCAGTTGGTTTTGGTAAAAGATGCGTATGGTTCTGAGCTCGTTTGATGGCACTTTCATGCAAGCCAAAATTAAGGGTTTGATTGTTGCAAAATTACAGCTTTCAATCTGTTAAAACTGATCTGCTTTTCAGAAAAAAAGCTGCAATCCAAAAATCACAGCTTTCAACCAATTATTATGAAATAACTAGCGCATAGGATATTTCTTGAAAATCTCCCCTGATTTCATCAGGATATCAACGTATTGTGCACGTTTGTAGGTAAAAGGATCCTTCAGTTTTGCCCTGGAAAGCTTCCCTCTGAAATCATCCAGCGAATTGTACTGACGGGTGGCCATCCAGGCTTCCATTTCCTGTAGCATTTTCGTGATTTGTTTCGGGCCATTCTTATAAATGGTACTCACAACCTGCACCGCATCTGCTCCGGCAAGGATCATTTTAATCACATCAGCACCAGTAAACACTCCCTGACTGGCACAAACGCTTGCCTTAACCTGATCATAAAGCAAGCCGGCAAATCTGAGTGCCAAACGATTATCCTGTTCACTACTCAGGTTGTATGGAAAATGATGACTTTCAGTTTCAATGTTGATATCGGGTTGAAAAAGTCTGTTGAACAATACAAATCCATCAGCACCTTTTTTATCCATTTCGGAAATGGCATAAAGGGGATTGGTATAAAAAGCACTCAATTTGACACTCACCGGGATTTTTACAGCTTTTTTCACCACCTCAATGATGTCGAGTTCTTCATTCAGAATACCCCTTCCGTCCACATCAAACTCGGTGGGTACTGCGTAAAAGTTGAGCTCCAGGGCATCGGCACCGGCTGCTTCCAACTTTTGGGCATATTCAATCCAGGTTTCATCATACACGGCATTCAAACTGGCAATCAACGGGATGCTGATGGCCTTGCGTGCTTCGGCAAAATTTGATATAAACTCATCCGGACTGGCTTCGTACAGATCGTCCGGAAACAAGCTGGTCATCTCGGCATTGCGCTCGTTGTAATCCGTCATTTGCTGATGAATCTCAAGGTTTTCGAGATGAATTTGTTCCTCAAACAATGATTTGTAAACGATTGCGGCAGCTCCGGCTTCTTCCAGTTTTTTGAGCATTTCGATATCCGTTACCAAATTACTGGCTCCTACAATAATGGGGTTTTTCAATTCCAAACCCAGGTATTTAGTATTCAAACTCATAGTGTTATAGATTTAAATATTATTTACGAATTAATGATGATGTATTTGGCGTGTAAATGTACATAATTTTCCAAAGACCATTTTATATCATGCTAATCTAAAATCATTATAAATTAGGGGGTTGGATACGGTATTGCGTCCATTTTAATTTAAGGCAACAGCTTAATTTAGTAATTTCGCGCTGATGCTTTTTAAGGCCTCGATATATTGTATAAGCCTAAAATCTAATAAGATATGAAAATGAAAAAAAAGTTTGTAACCTGTGATGGTAACTATGCGGCATCGCATGTTGCCTATATGTTTAGCGAGGTAGCAGCCATTTATCCTATCACGCCATCATCAACCATGGCGGAGTATGTGGACGAATGGGCAGCCTATGGCAAAAAGAATGTTTTTGGCGAAACGGTACATGTTGCCGAGATGCAATCAGAAGGTGGAGCAGCAGGTGCCGTGCACGGTTCGTTGCAGGCTGGTGCCCTCACCACTACCTTCACAGCATCACAGGGACTTTTGTTGATGATTCCTAATATGTATAAGATTTCCGGTGAATTGCTTCCGGGTGTTTTTCATGTAAGTGCCCGAAGTTTGGCGGCCCAGGCACTTTCCATTTTTGGCGATCACAGCGATGTGATGAGCACACGCCACACCGGATTTGCTATGCTGGCCACCGGTAGCGTACAGGAAATCATGGATATAGCCGGAATCGCTCACCTAACAGCCATCAAATCGCGTATCCCTTTCCTACATTTCTTTGACGGCTTCCGCACCTCACACGAAATTCAGAAAGTAGAGTATTTTGAGGTTGACGAACTGAAGCACCTCGTTGATTGGGAAGCCTTACAGCGTTTCCGCGACAACGCCCTCAACCCGGAACGGCCTGTAACAAGAGGTACTGCCCAAAATCCGGATATCTATTTCCAGTCGCGCGAAGCTGCAAACCGTTTCTACGACCCTATTCCGGATATGGTGGAAGAATATATGCAGGAAATCACTAAACTTACTGGTCGCGAATATCACCCATTCGCTTATTATGGTGCTCCTGATGCCGAAAATGTGATCATTGCTATGGGTTCTGTTACCGAAACCATTCGCGAAACAATTGATCACCTCCAGGCTAAAGGCGAAAAAGTTGGTTTGATTACAGTACATCTTTACAGACCTTTCTCTGCCAAATACTTCATGAACGTAATGCCCGAAAGCGTGAAACGTATCGCTGTACTCGATCGTACCAAAGAGCCGGGTGCGAACGGCGAACCACTCTACCTCGACGTGAAAGAGCTTTATTATGGCAAACCTAATGCGCCCATGATTGTTGGTGGCCGCTACGGGCTCAGCTCAAAAGATACTACACCGGCCATGATCATGTCAGTGTTTGAGAACCTTAAAATGAATGAGCCGAAAAACCAATTTACTGTTGGTATCGTAGATGATGTCACCTTCAAATCATTACCTTTGCTTCCTGAAGTAAGCATTGCACCCAAAGGTACCTACGAAGCAAAATTCTATGGAATCGGTGCCGATGGAACTGTTGGAGCCAACAAAAACTCCATCAAAATTATCGGAGAAACCACGGATAAATATGCTCAGGCCTATTTTGCCTATGACTCTAAAAAATCAGGTGGTGTAACAACCTCCCACCTTCGCTTTGGCGACAAACCCATCCGTTCTACTTATCTGGTCGGAACGCCTGATTTTGTAGCTTGTCATGTTCCTGCCTACCTGGGTAAATATGAAATGCTTAAAGGCCTGAAAAAAAATGGCACCTTCCTTTTGAACAGCATCTGGGATGCCGAAGAAACCAAATCGAAATTACCCAACAGCATCAAGAAATACCTGGCTGATAACAGCATCAGCTTCTACATCATCAATGCCACTCGCATTGCTGAAGAAATTGGATTGGGAGGCCGCACCAATACCATCATGCAATCGGCATTCTTTAAAGTAGCCGAAATTATTCCTTACGAGCAGGCAGTTGAAAAAATGAAGGCCTTCATCCTGAAATCCTATGGCAGAAAAGGCGAAGAAATTGTGAAGATGAATAATGCTGCCGTGGATCGTGGTGGCGAGGTCGAAAAAATCGAAGTACCTGCCGAATGGGCAAAACTTGGCCCCGATGAAATAGCCGACAGCAGTAATATACCCGATTTCATTAAAAATGTAGTACAACCCATTAATGCCATGCGGGGCGATGACCTGCCAGTTAGCGCATTTCTGGATCGCGAAGACGGCACTTTCCCATCAGGAACAACAGCCTACGAAAAACGTGGTATAGCAGTGAGTGTACCCGAATGGCAACCCGAACATTGTATTCAGTGTAATCAGTGTGCCTACGTTTGTCCTCATGCTGCCATACGTCCGTTTCTCGTCAACGAAGAAGAGGAAGCTACTTTACCGGATGGAACAGTGCTGCTTGAGACTAAAGGCAAGTTAGCTCCACTGAAATACCGCATACAGGTTAGCCCGCTCGATTGCACAGGCTGCGACAACTGCGTAGATGTTTGCCCTTCAAAAGAAAAATCACTGGTGATGAAACCGCTCGAAAGCCAGGAAGCTGAGATCGGTCGCTGGGATCATTTCGCCAATAAAGTGACTTACAAAGACACTGTTGTTGACAAATTCCAATCGGTTAAAAATAGTCAGTTTGCTCAGCCTTTGTTTGAGTTTTCGGGTGCCTGCGCCGGTTGTGGCGAAACGCCTTACATCAAAACCATCACTCAGCTTTATGGCGATCGGATGATGGTGGCCAATGCCACGGGCTGTTCTTCCATCTATGGAGGTTCTGCTCCCAGCACCCCTTATTGCTCCAACGAAAAAGGTGAAGGACCAGCCTGGGCAAACTCTTTGTTCGAAGACAATGCTGAATATGGCTATGGAATGGCAACAGCCGTCAACAAGCTGCGCGAACGCATTGCCCTGCGTATGAGTGAAGCTATGAAAGGCGAACTGGACGCCGAACTGAAAGAAGCTTTCCAAAACTGGATTGAAACTGCTGACAAGGCAGAAGCTTCACGCGAGTCATCCGCCAAACTGACCAAAGTGCTAACCGGAAGAAAGGACAATCTCTCCAAAGAATTACTCGCACTGAAACAGTTTTTCTTGAAGAAATCTGTTTGGATCTTCGGTGGTGATGGCTGGGCTTATGATATCGGCTTCGGCGGATTGGATCACGTTCTGGCCAGCGGCGAAAACGTAAATGTTCTTGTGCTGGATACCGAGGTATATTCAAATACCGGAGGACAAGCCTCCAAATCTACCCCTATGGGTGCTGTGGCTAAGTTTGCTACCTCAGGCAAGAAGGTGAAGAAAAAAGACCTGGGTGCCATGATGATGTCCTATGGCTATATCTATGTGGCACAGGTTGCTATGGGTGCCAGTCAGAATCAATTCTTCAAAGCCTTGAAAGAAGCAGAAGAATTTGACGGCCCCTCTATCATCATTGCTTATGCACCTTGTATCAATCACGGCCTGCATATCGGAATGGGAAAAACCCAATACGAAGAAAAATTTGCCGTTGAAAGTGGCTATTGGCATCTGTATCGCTACAATCCTGCCCTGGAAGAAGAAGGAAAGAATCCTTTCCAACTGGATTCCAAAGAACCGGATTGGAGCAAATTCCAAAGCTTCATCAGTAGCGAAGTACGTTTCTCTTCACTTAGAAAGACCTTCCCCGATCAGTCGAAAGCACTTAGCAAGCTGGCCGAAGATAATGCCAAATGGCGCTATAACTATTACAAACGTCTGGAAGCTATGGACTACAGCGAAAAATAAGCCATTGCATAAATATTTCACAAACCGGATCAATCTTCGATCCGGTTTTTTTATTTTAGCACATTAAAACACTAATCTCATTCAAAATGAAAATTAAAGTCTTAGGATTTCTACTGCTCGTCTTTTCTTTTGCTGCCTGCGATGGCCCGCAAACCCATCATCATCACGATAACACACCTGCGCATGGCAACCATCCGGCCATGTACGCTACCTTGTTTGTGCAACAGGCAGCCGAGTACAAAGCCCTTTGCTATCAGGCATTTAACATTGCCGAAGAACGTTTGGACACGCGTCTGCAAATCCCGTCGGATAATTTACTTGCCGTAGTGGTTGACATTGACGAAACCGTGCTCGACAACAGTCCTTATCAGGCTCAGGGCATACTCGATCATTTTGACTATCCGGAAAAGTGGGACGAATGGATCAATGCTGCAAAAGCTGATACCGTGCCCGGAGCACTTAGTTTTTTGAAATATGCCTCCGAAAAAGGTGTAGCAGTTTTTTATATCTCCAACCGTAGAGAAAAATTCAGGGAAGCCACACTTCAAAACCTAAAGAAATATGGCTTTCCGGATGCAGTGAATGAACATCTTTTGCTCCGCAATGAAGAGAATGACAAAGAGCCACGCAGGCAACAAGTGCTTCAGAAATACGAAATCGTGCTGCTGATGGGGGATAATCTGGGTGATTTTCATAACGCTTTTGATGCGAATGATGCAAGTGCCAGAGATGCATTCACCCTGAAAAACATCAGTAATTTTGGCAATAAATGGATCGTTTTGCCCAATCCTGTTTACGGCACCTGGATGAATGCCCTGCCTGGTATGGAAGAAAGCAGAAAAACACAGGACAACAGCTTTCTGGAAAAAGGATTGAAAGGGTTTTAAAGATTATTCCATACCTGTAAAACAAAGGTTTTTAATAGGAAATCAGTGCGGCTTTTCGGTAAACAGAAAAGTTAAAAGTGTCATTATCAATGTGTTGATATATCTCATCATTTTAATTCGCGGAAAAATATTTAGGTTTTATTATACTTCATCAAATTTAATTAATTAAAAAGTCTGTAAAATAACCAGACCATTTTTTGGAATGACTTACAAAGCATTAAACCAAACATTTAACCGTTTTTCTTAAACCTAACCTGGACAAGCCAGAACCATACAGGTTTTTAAAAGTTGGTGAAAATTATTTTCTTTCGTAATGCTTATCAATAGGGAGATGCAGAAAGTCGTTAAAAATATTATGCCAAAAAAACCAACAAAATAAAAGATAAGGTACTAATAAGCCATGATCAATTCCATTCGATTTTCTCTTGTTGCTATTCTCATTAGTATGTTGTTTTTCAACTTTTCCTGTTCAAAAAAGGAAGATAGTAAACCCTAAGACGAACAACCCATCCTGGAAGCCCAAAAAGATATTGTGGCAGCGAAAGAATACCTGGGTATTTGTTATGGACCCTATCATTACGACGGACAAGCACACAAAACTCCAATCAGCAAAGCTCAATTGGAAGAAGACCTGAGTTTGATTGCCCGGAATTTTCCTTTTTTACGCACTTACACCATAGCCGATGGTATGGATCAAATTGTGGGTGTAGCAGCCTCAAAAGGACTGGAAGTTGCACTTGGGGTTCATTGTTATCCCAACAATTAAGCACAAACCAAAACGGATATAAACCAAGCAATCAACAGATTAAGTCTTATCCAAACACTGTTTTAGGATTGATTGTGGGCAACGAAACCAATCTAAGGGGCCCTAATTTTATTGAACCTAGTGCAGTGGCCAATTATATGAAATACGCCCACGAAAAGCTAAGTGCCGAAGGAATTGAACTTCCAATCACGTCCTGCATCACCGGTGTGGGAGCCGACAACCAAAACACCTACCCCAACGAAGCTTATTGTGGCCCGATACTGCAACAATGCAAGGACCTAAACACTCCTGACAACAGGGTAATTCTGATGACAATCTATCCCTATTATGGCAATGGCCAACCTGATAATATCCATGGCAATATGGAATGGTCGTATCAGCATGGCATGGCGAATGCCGAAAACAATTTCGGGCTGGGTGTTATTATTGGTGAAATAGGCTGGCCTACCGGCGTTGGCAATAATGGCACTGCAACAGGGCGCGAAAATGTACAATTTGCTGAAACGAATTTCAAAGCCACCCTGGACTGGGTAAACGGAAACAATTTCAAGAAACAGGCTTATAACAGCTTTTGGTTTGCCATGTTTGTTGAACCCTGGAAAACCAACGAACCAAATGGTGTTGGGCCTTCCTGGGGCTTGTATGAAAAAAACGGCAAACAAACACCCAAGTTTCCCATTCCCGCTTTGAATTAAGGAAGCTATAAAACCACAATGAATGCAGGATGTTAACCTTCATCCTGCTTTTCCTGTTTTTTAGTGGATAAATTTTCAATCAAAGGTTTTTTCTACTTAAGTCAACAATTTGATTACTACGGGCCATAAACTGATACAATTGATCTTTCAGATACAATATTAAGTTACTCTATTTAGGTTCAAATAGTTATACAGAGCTCATTAAAAATCAAATATCCAGTTCGACAATAAATACCGATAAATCAAATTTTGTATTTAAATGTTAGGTGCTAATATTGTTAAGAGAAATTGTTCAAATTGTTTACGAAAAGCAAATTTATACATGCTTTCTTGTTAACAGCTTTTGCTGAACCCTCTATCATTTCCACTTCTTCGT
Source organism: Bacteroidales bacterium UBA6229 (assembly GCA_002440975.1). GTDB lineage: Bacteria > Bacteroidota > Bacteroidia > Bacteroidales > F082 > UBA5536. Next base: position 3,432 of record DJWN01000077.1, on the reverse strand, counting down.
GCCTAAATTTTTCTAATTTTGCCCCTTCAATCATAAATAACAGCTAAACACATGGAGATCAGTAGCAAATATAATCCTGCAACAACCGAAGACAAATGGTATGCCCATTGGATGAAAAAAGGCTACTTTCATTCAGAACCTGATGAACGCGAGCCGTATGTGATCGTCATCCCGCCACCAAACGTAACCGGTGTGCTGCATATGGGTCATATGCTCAACAACACCATTCAGGATGTGTTGGTCCGCCGTGCACGCATGAAGGGCAAAAATGCGCTGTGGGTGCCTGGCACCGATCATGCCTCCATTGCCACCGAAGCCAAAGTGGTAAATAAACTCAAGGAACAAGGCATCCAAAAAAACGAGCTCAGCCGCGAGGCTTTCCTCGAACATGCCTGGGAATGGACACACAAACATGGGGGTATCATCCTGGAGCAACTCAAAAAGCTGGGTGCCAGCTGCGACTGGAAACGCACCAAGTTTACTATGGACGATGATATGTCTGAATCTGTGTTACAGGTTTTTGTTGATCTCTATAAAAAAGGTCTTATATATCGGGGCTACCGCATGGTTAACTGGGATCCGGAAGCCAAAACCACCGTTTCGGATGAAGAAGTGATTTACAAAGAGTCGCAGGGCAAGCTGTATTACCTGCGCTATCAAATTGAAGGTGAGGATGATTACGTAACAATTGCCACCACGCGTCCCGAAACAATATTAGGTGATACTGCCGTATGCTATCATCCCGAAGATGAACGCTTCCAACACCTGAAAGGCAAGCATGTGATCGTTCCCATCGCAAATCGCAGCATACCACTCATCGCTGACGAATATGTAGATCGTGAATTCGGAACAGGATGCCTCAAAATCACACCGGCACACGACCCCAATGATAAAATGCTTGGCGACAAATACCAACTCGAATTTATCGATATCTTCAACGAAGATGCCACCCTCAACGAGTATGGCCTGCACTACAAAGGCCTGGATCGTTTTGCCTGCCGAAAAGCCATCGTAAAAGAACTGAATAGCCTTGGAAATCTTGTGAAAACAGAAGATTATCAAAACAAAGTAGGCACTTCCGAACGTACTGGGGCGGTAATAGAGCCACGTCTTTCTTACCAATGGTTCCTGACGATGGAAAAACTGGCTGAACCAGCCCTGAAAGCAGTGATGGAAGATGCAATACAACTGGTACCTGAAAAATTTAAAAACACCTACCGCCACTGGATGGAAAACGTTCGCGACTGGAACATCTCGCGTCAGCTTTGGTGGGGACATCGCATTCCCGCCTGGTACTATGACGAAGGTATGCAGGATTTTGTAGTAGCCATGAACGAAACTGATGCACTGAATACTGCAAGAGAAAAAACCGGAAATCCCGATTTGCAGATGAACGAATTGCGTCAGGAAGAAGATGTGCTCGACACCTGGTTTTCCAGCTGGCTATGGCCAATCTCCGTTTTCGATGGCATCCGCAATCCTGATAATCCCGACATCAAATACTACTACCCCACCAATGATTTGGTTACTGCACCTGAAATACTCTTTTTTTGGGTGGCACGTATGATCATGGCCGGCTACGAATGGCAAAATGAAAAGCCTTTCAAAACCGTTTATCTCACTGGCATTGTACGCGACAAACTGGGACGTAAAATGTCGAAAAGTCTTGGTAATTCACCCGACCCCATCGAGTTGATGAACACCTATGGTGCCGATGGCGTGCGTGTGGGCATGCTGCTCACCTCACCTGCCGGCAACGACCTGCCTTTTGATGAAGCACTTTGTGAGCAGGGACGCAATTTCAATAATAAAATCTGGAATGCCATGCGCCTTGTAAAGAGTTGGCAGTCAGACAGCCATATTCCTCAGGATGCCTCTGCAAAAGTAGCGGTAGATTGGTTTAAAGCACGCCTGAACCAAACCTTAATCCAAATTGAAGACCAATTTAACAAATACCGCTTGTCAGATGCCCTGATGGCAGCCTACAAACTCAGCTGGGATGATTTTTGCTCCTGGTATCTCGAAATGATTAAACCCCAGCAAGGACAGACCATTGACGAACAAACCCTTGAAGCTACCATCGGATTTTTTGAAGATCTGATGAAGCTGCTGCATCCTTTTATGCCCTTTATCACCGAAGAAATATGGCATCTGCTGCGTGAAAGAAAAGAAGGTGATGATCTGATAATCGCTTCCATGCCTGATTCGACCACCATTGATGAAAAGCTTTTAGCTGATTTTGACTTCACGGCCGAACTCATCAATGGCATTCGCAAATTACGTGCTACTAAAAATATCCCTTTCAGAGATGCCCTTGAAGTGCAGATCGCAGACAAAAACCAGGAATACAACAGTCGATTCGAAAGCATCATCACCAAGCTTTGCAACCTCAGCAAAATAAGTATGACGAATAGCCCCATAGAAGGTGCATTTGGTTTTGTGATTAAATCTACTGAGGTGTTTGTTCCCCTAAGTGATGCCATCGATCCGGAGGAGGAACGCAAAAAACTGAAAGAAGAACTCAACTATACCCGTGGTTTTTTGGTTTCGGTGGAGAAAAAACTAAACAACGAACGCTTTGTAAGCGGGGCTCCCGAACAGGTGGTAATTCGCGAACGTCAGAAAAAAGCAGATGCTGAAGCCCGTATCAAAGTGATCGAACAACAGTTGAAGACCTTATCCTGAATAATGTAAACCCTAAATTATGTTAAACCTTGTGTTTACCTGAACATAAAACTAAAACGATGGTTTTACTGCTAATCAAAACATAATGCGTCAAGTGCAGTTTTTTATCTTTTTCAGTATCGTACTCACAGTTTATGGATTGATAAACTGGTATATTTTCAGCCGTAGTCTGATGAGTTTTGAACCCGGAACAGGTTTGAGACTTGTCTTTGTATGGGCTTTTTGGCTGCTTGTGATAAGTTATCCGCTTGGGCGTTTCCTCGAAAAAGTTTACCTGTCGCACCTCAGCGATTTCTTCACCTGGGCAGGGGCCTTTTGGCTGGCTGCTATGGTTTATCTGCTTTTGGCAGTGATTGCTTTCGACCTCCTGCGGATTGTAAATCATTTTGCACCTTTCATTGACAAAATAATCCCCCGGGCTTTACTTGAAAGACCTTATTTTTTTACCATTGGTGTGGCAACAGCGGTTTTCCTGCTTGTTTTTGCCGGACATCTCAATGCACTGCTTCCCAGAACCGAACAGCTCACGATCAACCTGAACAAAAAGCTCCCGCAAACAGATAAGCTTCGCATTGCTATGGTATCTGATATTCACCTTGGAACGGTGATATCAACCAAAAGGCTGAGTCGTATCATCGAACACCTCAACTCTGTAGAAGCAGATGTGGTTCTCATCCCCGGTGATCTGGTTGATGAGGACCTGAAGCCTGTGATCAAGCAAAATCTGGGTGCCTTGTTTAGCAAACT
>DJWN01000055.1:8489-28088 GCA_002440975.1 Bacteroidales bacterium UBA6229 | reverse complement strand
TTTTTTTTGACCTATGGCTAGTTTGTACATTTTGTTTTCAAAAAGTCTCGACAAGTACTATGTGGGTTCTACTTCTATGGATGTGAACCAAAGACTGAGAAGGCATTTGTCTGATCATAAAGGGTTTAGAATTGAATTCAAACCAAAAACACATTCTCCAAAAAACACCTAAACCCGTGAATATCTGAAGCTGGTTACCTTTCATTTTCTACAGAACCGAAGTTTTAAATAAGCTGATCTTCTAATCAATTATTCAAAACAGGGTTTCAAACCAAAACAAAAAACACTAAAATTTGCTTCCGCATTAGTTTTGCAATTCTAAAAACAGTAATTTTATTTCCAAAGTAACCGATGGAATCTATTTTTAGAAATATTGTCCTGCTTTTTCTGCTCTTGATGCCACCTTTGATATATGCTCAGGATATTGATTATTGTGATCAACTAATTGTTGAGGGTGTAAAGGAAATGAATAATAAAAATCACTCCAAATCGCTTGAAATACTTATTCAGGCCAAAACAATGGCTCTTGAGAATAACTGGCACAAACTATGTTTTCTGGCTTACAATAATATTGGTGCAAATTATTATATGATGTTAGATTATGGCGAGTCATTAGATAACTATCTGGAAGCGTATAAAATAGCAATCAAAAATCTGGATGATAATTTTGAGATGATCGTACTGAATAATATAGCAATTCTTTATTCAAAAGAAAAACAGCTAACCAAAGCCGAAGAATTTTTCAGGAGAGCTTATGAGATTGCCTACAAGAAAAACGATTCCCTAAAAATTGGTATTTACGCCGTGAACCTGGCTATTCTCGCCAATCAGAAAAATGAAATAAAGAAATCAGATGAGTATGTTTCCATTTCATTTGATCATCTAAGCGATTCGTCTTTGATTATCAATCAGGTATATCTTGCTAAAGCACAAAATCACATTTTGAAGAAAGAATTTCAACAGGCAAAATCTATCGTTGACAGAATCCTCCCGGCAATGAATACGCCCGAAATGAGTGAGAACAGATTGATGGCTTATATGCTGTTGTCGTCTGTTTTTGAGGATCAGAACAACATAGAAAATGCCATTCATTACGCAAAACAAGCCCGCTTTGATCCGGCTTCGAGTATTGAAAACCAAATTGAAGCCTTCGACCGGCTGGCCTACCTAAACCAGAAAACCGGTGAAAACGCGCTCGCCTTTCAATACAAAGATTCTGTGATCATAGCTAAAGATTCGCTGAATCAAATTAAAAACGGGAAACTGTTCGAAAACAGCCGTATAAAATTTGAACTTCAAAATTATCAGAAAGAATTATTCAAAAGCCATCAGAAACTTCAGGCCGAACGCAAAATGTTTTACGTCATTCTTTTGGTGGTAATTGTTAGTATTTTCTTGGTTATATGGGCAATGCGGATAAACAACATCAAACAAAAACAGAAAAAAATCATCGCCGAAAACAACCAAAAGATCATCAAACTTGAGCTTGAGAATGAGAAAAACGACAAAATGCTTCTCGAGCAAAAATTAAAAGAAAAGGAAGCCCTAAACCTGCTGGAACAGGAAAAACTAAAATCCGAAATCGAATCGAAAAACAGGCAACTGGCCACAAAAGCACTGTTGTTGTCGTCGCATAACGAATTAATCGAAGAAATCATCCAGGTTTTGCTGGCCGAAAATGAGATCTCGACTAATGCGGAAATGAAAAAAACAATTACAAAACTAAAGCATCAACTAAAAAAAGATTCGGACTGGACAGATTTCCTGACACATTTTGAAGAAGTAAATCAAAACTTTCTCAAGACCATAAAAGACACTCATCCCACACTTAACCAAAACGATATCAGGTTCTTATCCTATGTTTACATGAATCTTTCTACCAAGGAAATTTCCACTTTGCTCAACATAACACTCGAAGCTTGCAGAAAGCGAAAAGAACGCATTATCAAGAAAATGGAACTAGCAGACAACGCCGATCTATATGATTATCTTTTAAGCATTTAGCTTATATGTCACACTTTTTCCAATGGCATGTCTAACTATTTCCCTCTGATAATCTTGATCTTATTCAATATTTACAAAACCTTTGTTGAGCTTAATTCAAAAAAAATATTGAGATGAGAAAAATTACAATTTTATTACTGGTTTTGTTAGGATTCCTGAACTATGCCACCGCTCAAATTGAGGTCATTGGTTCGGATGAGTTCGGAAGAATTTTTGATGTTACCTATGATGCCAACATCGAAAACAGATTATATGCAATTACCTTGAGTAACCACATCATACAATCAGATGATAATGGTGAAAGCTGGAGTGTACTGTTCTCGCATCAGGATGCTATTACCATCAGCGGATTAAAGTATATCGAAAGCGAAAACGCATTGAGCTATTATACAAGAATGGCTTCGTGGGCACCTTATGGCTATGGTTTGTATATCTTTGACCTGGATTCGCAAACGATTATCAAAGAATTTCATTTGCCCAATCAATCGGCTGATAGTGAATGGATTTCGGCTTATGACCTTTGGGAACAAAATACCGATGTAGCTCTTGTTATTCAGGGATATAAGATTGGTTTTGCAAACTTTTCCAAAGTGCAATACACTACCAATGGCGGTTCTGACTGGCAGGAAGTTTATTTTACGACTGAAAACCTCAATATATTTCCTAATCAGGTAGCCATTCATCCCAACGATCAGCAGAGGCTCTTCATCACCTTGGGCAATGGCGACACCGATACCGATGGCGGACTTTGGCTCTCAACCGATGGAGGGCAAAACTGGGAAGATATTATTCCCGGAATCATCTTCGACCCAATAACTTTTAATCCCAATAATCCGGATGAAATACTGCTGGGCACCGGAGTAAGTTTTGGTGCAATTCCCGAAAATTTATATCGTTCGATCGATGCCGGCGAAAGCTGGGAAATCATTCCCATTGAATGGACTGATTATCTGATGGATAACATCACCTATATTGCTTTTAATCCCAACAACACATCAGATATTATAGTGTTAGAAGACAATGAGGTAGTGATTTCTGATGACGGTGGTGAAACCTGGCAGGTTTATGTTTATGAAAATGCCTCTGACAACCCTGAAGATTATTACTACGGACTCAAAGCAACCTATAATCCCTTTGATGAAAACGAAGTTTATATAAGTGGAAACTATTATCCGTTGTATTCAGGCAACAAAGGTGCCTCGTTCGTCAGGATTAAAACACCATTCTATTCAGCCACGGGTCCGGTTGAGCTTTACAGTGGCGACAACGATAAACATCTTTTCTATGGGGTACAATTTGGTTATGTACATAAGGATTTAACTTCAGGTGTTGAAAATTCTTATTGCATTTTACCTATTAATATGATGACTATCAATGAGATGGATTTTAAAATTGACAAACATCATGCTGGAAAAATATTCACCTTCGAATCAGGATTTATGGGATCTGACCTTTATTTGAGTAACGACTTTGGAGAAAACAAACATCAATTGTTGAACATCTTTAGCAACAGCCTCGATTACCTTGCTACTTCACCCTATTTTGATGACATTGTGTGGGCTTCATTTTCCAGTTTTGGTTCAAATATTGAGTTGTACCAGATCAATTTTGAAAATTTGAATAATGTTCAAACCTTTTCTTTGAATATTCCTGAGCAAAGCGTGATAACCGGAATCGCTGTTGATCCTTCCAACTCTGATCATATGATCATTGCTTCGGGAGCCAGTATTTATCAAACCTACGACGGAGCCAACAGCTGGGAAAGTACAAGTGCAGGTTTAGGAAGTGTGGCTGCCATTCTGAGTTTTGAGCAAAACCCGTTAAATCCTGACCAATTCACCATCGGAACGAATGCTGGTATTTTTACTTCAACAGATGGTGGCAACAGCTGGAATCAATTGTTTAATTCATTAGTGCATCATGTGCAACATTCAACAGTGGTTGATGGACATCTAATGGCTGCTGTACGCACCACGGATATGTCGAACTTTGCCATTTATTATAGCACAGACCAGGGCGATTCGTGGGAAACGATTTCCAACAAGGATTTATACAGCATTAACGCTTATTTCGCCTTCTTTGATTTTCAGGAAGATGCAGCAGAAGCCTATATCAACACAACGGATCTGGGTTTGCTTAAAGTGAATATTGATTTAAATTCGGTTGGCATTAAAGATCCTGACTTTTCTACTGATGCAACAATAAAATTTTACCCAAACCCTGTAACAGATTTCCTGTATGTGAAAACTAAAGAAAAAATTGAATCCGTTTCTGTTTATGATTTATCCGCAAAACTCATTCTGACATCCGAAGCTACTGTGGTTGATCTTAATCAGGTTAAAAAAGGTTTTTATCTGGTTCGGGTTCAAACAAAAACCGGCCAGAGTTTTACTGAAAAAGTCATACGAAAATAATCCCTTACGAACATGCAAGTTAAAAGTCGCCTCAAAACAAAGGCGGCTTTTTTGTTTATAAAGGAAAATCAATCCGGATTCTAATTGATTTGACTACCGCGAAATAATAGAGGTACAGATTACATATATTCCAGCTGATCAAAAATATTATCAAACTGATCAAAAAATACTCCGGTGGCAATCATCACAATTATCGCGACAATACCAAATATGAGTCCAATCAAAGTAAGAACTCCATAAATAGTGAAATAGCTTCCAACATTTCGCAACGAAGCGATCAGATCGTATTTGTTTCCACTCAAATAAGCCGATCTCGCATTTTTTGACGACTTCAGAAGAAGAACCCCCAACCAAATCGGCAACCAGGCAATAAGCAAACCTACAATGCTCAAGGCAACCAATACGCCATATACAATTAACACAATACCCAGAAATTTCATCCAGCCTGCTGCGTTTTGTAATGGCTGAACGGTTTCACGAATGATCATTTCATCCTGTTGACTATTTTCCATAGTAGTAATTTTTGATTAATAAAAGGATTAAACCCAGGTCAAAATCCTGAATTAAAGGCGAAATTTAGTACTTTTGTGCATATATTTCATACACCTAAATGAAAGAAAAAAATAAAACCTTCAAAATAGTTTCTGTCAATATATCAACTCAAAAAGGAACTATCAAAAAAGCCGTTGATGAGATTAAGCTGACTTTTAAAGGCATATCAGGCGATGCACACGCCGGAAGCTGGCATCGCATGGTGAGCTTGCTGGGAACAGAAAGCTTTAAAGTATTTGAATTGGAAGCCGGAAGACCTTTGGCTTATGGCGAGTTTGCCGAAAACATAACCACAGAAGGATTAATACTATACAAAACAGCACCTTTCGACCGTTTTCAGATTGGAGATGTTGAGTTGGAAGTTACACAGATCGGGAAGAAATGCCACGGCAGCAGTTGTGCTATCTTTAAGGAAGTAGGAAATTGCGTTATGCCAAAAGAAGGAATTTTTGCCCGCGTGATCAAAGAAGGTGTTTTACGCGCAGGCGACACCGGGCTTTACTTACCCAAGGTTTTTAAGGTTATGGTCATCACCCTGTCAGACAGAGCAAGTCAGGGTGAATATGAAGACAAAAGCGGACCAGCCATTGCAGAAAAACTGCAAACATTTTTTGGAATAAATAATTGGGATTATGAGCTAACACCCAAACTTATCCCTGACGAACCTACACAGCTTGATGACCTACTCAAACAGGCTGTAAATCAAAATTTTGACCTGGTTTTTACAACTGGTGGAACAGGAATAGGACCGCGGGATTTTACACCTGATGTGGTAAAAAAACATCTTGATATGGAAATTCCCGGCCTGATGGAACATATCAGGTTGAAATATGGAAGTGAAAAACCGCAGGCCCTGCTCAGCAGAAGCATTGCCGGAAAAATGGGTGAAAGTCTGGTGTTCGTTCTTCCAGGGAGCGTGAAAGCCATCAATGAATATATGCTTGAAATCCTGGCCGGGTTAAAGCATATGCTGCTGATGGTAAAAGGCATTGATTTGCACTAAACTTTATCAACAAAAGATTGAGGATATTTATTTTAAAACACCTCAAAACGAGCTAAACAAGTTTTACCTTTGTACAAATTTGATTTCAAATCCTGGGCAGCCATGCAGCATTTACTTCGTAACAAGTATTTTTACACCTTGGTATTTTTTATGGTGTGGATGTTATTTTTTGATCAAAATCGGGTAACTAACCAATACAAACTACAAAAAAACCTTTCCAACCTCGAAGCGCAAAAACTTTATTACCTTACCGAAATTGAAAACCAAACAAATATCATCGAAGCTCTGGAACGTGATACTATTTTACTGGAAAAATATGCACGCGAAAAATATTTAATGAAGCGCGATAATGAAGTGGTGTATGTAATTGTAAAAGAATAACTTATACTATAATAGCTTTCAAATTCCAAACCCCATTCAGTCCGGTTAAAACTCTATTCCTTCTTCCATCTGCTGTCCGTCTCCTCCCCTTTCGGGCTGACCTTTTTTCTTCTGCTGATTGATTCTGTAATTAAAGTTCAGTGTAATTGTCGTAGTGCTCCACCTGAATTCGCTCTTGGTATAGAAATCATCGGTTAAGGTTTCAAAAGCCCCGCGACGTGTTCCAAACATATCCCGAACACTAAGCGTAAGGGTTCCTTTTCCTTTGAAGATATCCTTACTTGCACCAAGATCAGCTGACCAGGTGGCTTGTCTGGTTCCTTGTGGCATATCCATCGGTCCCCGGAAATTGAGTGACAACTGTGCATCGAAACCCCGTTGAATGGTAAATTTGTTCATCACCCTTCCAGTGAGGGTAATGTAATCTGTATTATACTCAATTTCATTGGCTTCACCCTCAGTCATTGAACGGTAAAAATTCATGCTTCCGTTGATGTTCCACCATTTATAAAGGCTTACATTACCAATCAATTCAAGTCCATAGCTGTCGTTTTTTGCAAAATTAACCGGTCCGGTATAGGTAATCCCGGACGTATCAACTGTTTCAATTCGCTGAAAAACGTCGGTGCTATAACGATAATAGGTATTGAAATTCAAGCTGGCCTTGTCCCAATATCTCAGGTAACCAAGCTCGTAGCTGTTCGTATAGATTGGTTTCAAATTTGGGTTTCCGGTGTGTATATTTCTGTTATCGGCAAACGATCTGAATGGATTAAGCTGCCAAAAGCCCGGACGACGGATTCGTCTGCTATAACTAAGCTGCACCTGATCGTTTTCGGTAAGTTTATAATTAAGGTGTGCGCTGGGAAACAGATTAAAATAATTTTGGGTGTTTGATTCATCGGTTTGCTGCAGCAGGGTTGAGATATCAGAATATTCTGACCGCAGGCCAAGCTGATACGAGTATCTTCCCACTTCATTTCCGAAAAGTGCGTATGCAGCCAGTACCTTTTCGTCATAGATAAATCGATTTGTGTATTCAGGCAGATTCATGTATTCACCTTGGTCGTTCATTTCCTCAACAATGTAATTATTGTCAATCTCACGTTGCTCGTATTTGGCTCCCACTTCAAACTTAGAATTTTTGTTGAACGGGTGAACATAATCGATCTGAGCCTGAAAATTAGATTCCTGCTCGCGATTTTCGATTTTCTGAAATAATTGACTCATGGCTGCTTCAACCGGACTAATGGTCTCGGTGATATCAGATTTTTCAGTTTCCGAATTATCAAAATAGCGAATATTAGCCGAAAGGCTGTGATCTTCCTTCCCGAAATCCTTTTTATAATTCAAAGCATATTCCAGGTTAGGATCTGTTTCTGTTTCATTATCAACACGTTCACTCGAACCTATAAAAACATTCTCCGGTTCAAAGTCGCGGTATGTTATGGTAGATTTGTTCTTTTGATCAGAATAACGATACATCAGGCTAAAGGTAAGCACATCGTTGGGTGTAAGAAAATACTCGGCTCCGGTACGAATCATATTACTCAAACCCTTCCTGTTGCGCTCGGAATCCTGCAAGGTGGTATGCGTCCCATCTGGTCTGAAAAAATCCCTTCGGTAGTTTCCCGAACCCAGCCTTTCGCGATAATTCAGGGCATAATTCACAAAGAAATTTACTTTGTTCAAACGGTAGTTCGTATTAATCCCAAGTCCATATTGCAAAGGATGGCCGGCATTAACATCGACAGAACCATGAAAACCGTTCCGGCGATCTTTTTTCAAAACGATATTGATGATTCCGGATGTGCCTTCGGCATCATAACGTACCGATGGGTTGGTTACAACTTCAATCCGCTCAATCATATCAGCCTGCAAACTCCGCAAAGCATCCCGGCTGTTGATTCCGGCAAGCCCTGATACTTTTCCATCAACCAAAATCCTCACACCTTCATCACCTCTTAAACTCACATTACCTTCGATATCAACCGTTACGGACGGAATATTTTCGAGTACTTCAATCGCATTTCCGGCAGTTGAACTCAAATCCTTTCCAATATTAAAAACCCGCTTATCCAAAGTCATTTCAACCGTACTTTTCTCTGCCACAATTTCTACCTCATCAAGCAAAGCATTGTCAGGTGCAATCATCAAGCGTCCCAAATCGTAAAAACTTTTTCCACGATCTACCTCAAATGCGTCAACAACAACAGTTTGATAACCTAAAAATTGCACCGTAAGATAATACGCATCAGGCTTCAATTTCAGTTGAAAGCTGCCCTTTTCATCCGTAATTCCTCCCTCCACAAAACTTGAATCAGCAGAACGATAAACCATAATCGTAGCATACTCGACCACCCGGTTTGTTTGACGATCAACTACTTTTCCCTTCACACCACTATCCTTTTCAGCAGGAACTTCTGCTATTACCACACCAGAAATAAAACTCAGAAATATCAGCAGAAAGCTAATCTTAATTTTATTCATTACATTTTTAAAATTCATACCCTACAATTGAGTTACAACATAATGATTATTAAAGCATAAGCTTAAAATCAACTGATTTTAAAGCGACCTACTGCCTTAAGAAATGCCAGAAAATTTTGATTTCGAGTCCGAAAACTCATTTTTTCAGCGTATTAGTTTAACAAACAAAAAAGAAGCCAAAAGTATTGGAAAATACTTAAAAAAACATAAGAAATAAGTTATCGGTAGTGATGATTCACCTGGTGTATAAATCCTTATATCATTCAAATGTCTGGCAGGCTTCTCACTGTGGATCAACATCAAGTTGAATGATCAATGATTTGTGTTCGGGATTGGCATTAAATGCCAGCAATTTACTCATCAGCATCTCTTTTATCTTACCCGAATGCTGCCTTCTGTCGAACTTAATCAAAATCTGTTTGATGTACAAGCTACGGATCCTCGACACCATCGGAAACTCAGGTCCAAGCACCTGCTCGGCAAAATCTTTTCGCAGCGAAACGGCTAAATCATTTGCAGCCATATTGAGTTTGTACTGGTCGCGATGCTTCAGTCGTATTAAAATCAACCTGTAAAAAGGAGGATAATGATACTCCTGACGAATTGCCATAAGTCGTTCGTAAAGTGCTTCATAATTATTATGCACAACATCCTGAAGGAGAAGATGATGTGGTTGGTGGGTTTGTATCAGGACTTTACCTCTCTTACCTTTTCGTCCGGCACGACCAGCCACCTGTGCCATCAGTTGAAAACTTCGTTCGTGTGCTCTGAAATCAGGATAAGAGAGCATATTGTCGGCATTTAAAATCCCTACAATACGCACACTATCAAAATCCAGGCCTTTGGTAACCATTTGCGTTCCGGTCAAAATGTCTGTTTCATGTTTCTCGAAAGCCTCAATAATCTGCTGAAACCCGAATTTACTTCTGGTGGTATCCAGATCGAGCCGGCTGATTCGGGCATCTGGCATCAATAGCTGCAATTCTTCCTGTACTTTCTCGGTTCCAAAACCATGCATCTTCAAAGCTGTACTTTGGCAATTGGGGCATTCGGCCGGAACTTCCATCGCAAAGCCGCAATAATGACAGCGCAACAGCCGCTGATGCTTGTGATAAATCAAACTCACATCGCAATGACGACATTCTGGCACCCAATTGCAGGCCTCACATTCAAGTCGGAGTGCAAAGCCCCTTCTGTTCTGAAAAAGGATCACCTGCTCTTTATGCTCAATGGCAGTTTTAATTTCTTCCATCAGCGGACGGCTGAAATGCGATTGCATGGTCTTACGCTTTTTCTCCTCTCTCAGGTTAACGATTTCTATCTCAGGAAGCTCTATTCCGCCAAAACGTACCATCAGTTTCACAAGGCCAAACTTCCCGTTTTTGGCATTGAAATACGACTCAAAAGATGGCGTGGCCGAACCAAGCAGCACTTTGGCACCATGCATTCTAGCTAAAACAAGGGCTGCATCGCGGGCATGATAGCGCGGAGCCGGGTCATACTGTTTATAAGATTGATCATGCTCTTCATCCACAATAATTAATCCCAGATTTTGAAAAGGCAAAAACAAAGCCGAACGAGGACCGATAATCAATTGATGCTCTGACTCCTGGTCATGAACATCATATTGCAAAACCTTTTGCCAGATTTCTGCACGTTCGTGCATATTATAGCGCGAATGGTAAACACCCAAACTTTCGCCAAAATAACGCTTCAAACGCTGAATAATCTGTGTTGTAAGCGCAATCTCAGGCAATAAATATAAAATCTGTTTGCCTTGCTTCAGATTTTCATTTATCAGCTTGATATACAACTCTGTTTTTCCACTCGACGTGATGCCATGTAGCAGAACAACGTTTTTTTCAGCGATTTGTGTTTTTATTTCGTCCAAAGCCAAAAGCTGTGCCGGGGTTAGTTCTATATCATCTGGCTGAAGATCAGCCATATATTGATCGATCCGGCTTATCACTTTTTTAGCTTGCGTAAAAACACCTTTATCGGCAAGTGCCTTAAGTTGGGCATGAGAAGCATTGGCTTTTTTGAGCAAAATCGCTGAAGAAACCTCAGTAACACTTCCACCTAAGGGTGCCATACTCAGATAAGAAAGCAACAGTTCCAATTGCTTGTAGGCTCTTTTTTCAAGCTGACTCATCAGCTTCTGCAGAGCAATGTCGTCGTGAAATTCTTTACTTAAACTTACTACAGTTTCTCTCTTCTGTTGGTATTTTTCCTTTAACTCTTCTTCGGTAACAAGCAAACCACGATCGATCAAATTGCGAATTATGGGCATTACTTTCTGAATACCAAGAATCTTACTAACTTCCGAAAGCGTGATTTTCTGCTGTAATTCCAAGGCTTCAATAATCAAAAATTCATTTTCATTCAGCTGATGCTTATCAGTGACATATTGATCTGATAACTGAATCATGGTCTCGCTGCTGAGTTTAAGTGCAGATGGCATTGCAGCCTGCATTACCTCACCGAGATTACAGAGGTAATACTCCTTCATCCATTTCCAAAACTGAAGCTGCTTTTCAACAACTACAGGTCTTTCATCCAGCAAATCAAGAATGTATTTTGGACTAAAACCCTTTGGGATTTCTTCATGAAGCCTGCTGATTATGCCTGCAATTACTTTTTTTCGGCCAAACTGAACGATAACGCGCATCCCAACAGCAACCTGACCATTAAGCACAAAAGGAATGCGATAGGTAAAAGTTTCGGGAACAGCCAGCGGAATAACGACATCCGCAAATAGTGTAATACGCGTTTCGGCAGTCATAAAATTATCATACGATTTGAAATGCGAAGTTAATTATTCCTCCCGCCCAAAAAGAAAAAAGGCCGGAAATCTCCGACCCTTTTATTGTATCAACCAATTCATTATTCCGTTTCTTCTTTGTAAATCAAGGCATTGTTACGATAATCACTCTCATCTTTAAACCAATCAGGATAGAGTTCTCCGCCACTTTCAGCCCAAGCTGCAAATTTCAGATGTGCCTGAATCACTTCGGCTTTTTCAACAGGATAAGCAAACCTTTCAACAATATTAATTGCCCACGGAAGATTTTCAGGAGTTTTATAATAACGACCAGTTACAACATCACTGTCATCATGACCAGTACCAATCAAACTAAGATCAGCAAGTGCTGTTGGATTTTTATTAGGCAAATGCACTTCAACACCGCGCTGGCCATCAACGATCATAAAAGGATTATAGGGCGGTACGCCAATTTGATTCAAAGGAATCGGATCAGCAAGCTTTAACAATATCTGTAGCGTATCAGGAATTATAAAAGGAACACCCTCAGTAGTATTAGCACCTATTCCACTGTATTGTGGAGGAAGCACTTCGTAAGAGTCGTCCCATATTATTACTACAGCATTATCATGTCCGGATTCTGTTCCATTAGCATTATTTGTGATGTAATTTGAACTGAGAGAGGTTCCGGTTACAGATTCCACTGCATTGGAAGGAAAAGGAAACGCTATTCCAAAACCATTATGATAGAAGGCTCCATGTGCTCGTAAGACAAATGTTGCTGATAATTCGACAAGTTCATTGTTTCCGTTAGTAACCTGATTGAAGTTATAATCAATTACGGCATCATTAAAATCGTAATCCCCTCTATACGGCCACAAATCCTCAAATGCAAGGGTACCAAAATCACCTTTGGTGAAAAAGAAATTATCGAAAGCTTTCTCAGGATCATTGGGGTAATCATCGAAATTATCAGGAATACCATCAGCATCATCATCTTCTCCGGTATAATCAACTGTAGGTAAATCTGTTACATCAATAGCCTGAACGGGATTAGCAGTCACAAAAAAGATTGCATCATTAAAATCATGATCGCAACCGCTGCTGTTTCTCCTGATGTCTTCCACACCAAGCAACAAGCGCTCACGACCTGGGTCATAAAGCAAAACAGTTTGTTGTTTGAGTGAAGGATCAGGTGCCGCGTTGAGGTTTTTATTGGAGTAAACTGTCCACCGCCCGTCGGTTACCTGACCATTAGACCAACCATCAGCAATCAGTGCCCAGCTAATTGTTGTATTTGCATTAAAGCGACCCAGATAAACTTTATTACCACTTTGTAATCCACCACCGCTTCCCTGTAAAGATCCATTTGGAAAAATAATGTTAATTGTGTCAATTTCGTCAGGTGTTTGAGGCTCATCTCCAGTTTGGTAAGTATAGAAACCCAGTACATTCTCATAGCCAGCACCTTCAGTAATAAATGTAACCCAAACATCACAAGTTTCAACAAGCCTGAGGTTGTGATCATACACATCAAAGAAGTACTCAGGATGCGAATTGTCAAGCCTTTCACGCTCTGGTAATGTGTTATTGATATCATCCAAAAAATCCGCTGTTATCGGATCATTTTCAGGTTCTAAGTAATCCGGAACGCCTTGGCTATTATAACCACCAAGGAATTTGTAAACAGCGTTGGTGGCCTGAGGTGCCTGAACCGATTTAAACATCGGGACCTGGGTTCTTCCTCCAAGCTGTAACTCAAATCCGCCCTCATTAAGTGCTACCTGGGTCAGGTTTACCAAGCCTAAATAATCCGTAGCAACATATAAATGTGTGTAGTAGCTCGGAACCTGATAGTCAAGCTCGTAAATGCCATTGCTATTAGTTGTTCCACTAACAATCAATTTTCCACCTTCCTCTGGATCTCCGGACAGGACTTCAAATTTTACACCTTCAAGCGGATTGTCCTGGTTATCAAGCGCGATAATACGAAATATGGCGTTTCTTGTTGTGGACCAATTGAATCCCGAATTAACAACAAGATTTTCCATACCAGTTTTAGGTGTGTTGTCAGGTTCTTTTGTGTCTTTATTACACGACATCATAAATAAAAGGCCGAATCCTAATAAAAGTGTTAGTAATAATTTTTTCATGGTGATTTGGTTTAGATCGTTAAATAATTACAAATATTAGACCACATGCTATAACTAAATGTTATTCATAATATTATATCAATTAACTGCCGTCAAAATTTTCCTAAAATAAGACTTTGTCTCAATTTTTGAGAACAATCGCGTAAGGCTATTTGGTCGTTCATGCGAAAAATAATCCTCTAAACGGTTCGAGCGGCACCTTAAAAATAATGCTAGGGATGAGATGGAATAGCGGCTGTTCCAATAAGCTGATCAAACCCTGTTCCTGGTTTGGTATAATAAAAATAAAGTGTGTAAATGTTATTCGTATCCCAATGACTTCCTTCAATCGGCTCAACAAGCACCTTTTGTTGCCCTCGCTCAACCACGCCATATAAATAATTGTAATAACCCTGCTTCAAAAACATTGCAGCCTGATAGCCTTTTCGTTTATAGTTATAGGTGAGTTTATTTTTCGCATCAAGATTCCAATCATTGAGGGCACCTATTACATATACATCCTCATGCGTAAAAGGTGCATCTGCTTTCAGAAAAAATTCAACCCAGGCATAATCACCTTCAATATCCGTATCCTGATCCTCTCTGGCTTTGATAAACTTAAGCCCGTTCAAGTCTTGCTGGCTCAGGTAGTCCTCAAAAACCCTTCTTTCATCTGGCCAAAGTCGAACGGTATAATAATCAGGCTCTTCAAAAATCCTTTCGATATTTTCGGCTTGATACCTGAAACTCTTCATATCAAAATACCGAAATTCATTACCCCCTTCAAACAAAGTTTCGTCTTCATACTCAAAAGTCAGTGCATCCGGATAAACATAATTTGGTTTTAGGGCTTTTACGGCATTATCCCAGCGATAATTTTGTCTGATCAACAAATTAACCGCTTGTTTTGGGTTATCAAAATAAAAATTAGGCGCACTAATTATTACGTCAACCTGCTGTTTTTTAGTAGCTTCGGAAAGTTTACGTGCGTATTGGGGAATTTTAGCCGAAATCCCAACCTGCGGATCTACCACCATTAACCGCCTTGAAAGCAGTAACTGGTCAGCTTTTAATTCATCTTCATAAACTACCAGCAGATAATTTCCCGACTTGGATAATTGCATCTGTGAAGATGGTAACAACACATCGTAATGAACATAAGGAGTAAGCGTGTTTAACGAAAATCGATACTGATCAATTCTTTCTTCCTCAAAACCCTGAATGTATTCAATCTTTTGCAATTGCGAAGGTTTCCAGTCGTGGGTGCAATGAATCAAGGTGTATTGATAGTTGTAGGCATAATCATCCAGCAAATCAAAAGATAGTTTTAGCTTCTCCTGCTGATCATTGAGCAAAATAAGCGGCTCTTCCAACTGATCATCAACTGGATGCAACAAAACAGTTTGGATAACATCTTTATAAGCCGCATCACGAAAAACAAGGTTTTCGGGCAGCTGCGAAGAAAGTGTGTTAATTGGAGCAACCCAAAAAACAAAAGCCAGAAATAAAAGCACTGCAGATTTTATAAAACCTAAACGCATAAATTCAAATTTGATTGATTCAACATATCAGTCTAACAAAAGTAAAGCATTCTGAAATAAAAAGGGTGAAGCCTAATTTTTTTCGGTTAATAATTTAGGTGAAAAGTGTTCAGAAAATAACAAATTATAGGCCAAAACCAAGATCAAACCATCTTTTATTGACACAGATCAAAAAAAGCATTGATGAAGAAAAGCAAATCAAACTTATTTTTTCGTTAAAAGGCCTTTCACAAAAAAAATTAAAGTCGTTTCTTTGTGAAATATTTAAATATGAATGAAGGTAGATATGTCAACCGTCACAAAAATTAATAAAGGCCTCGATATCAAGCTGATAGGCGAAGCCGAGAAGACCATCAAAGATCTTGTAACGGATCAATTTGCCATCAAGCCCACAGATTTCATCGGCGTATTTCCCAAAATTTTAGTCAAAGAGGGTGACACTGTTAAAGCAGGAACACCAATCTTTAAAGACAAATACCGCGACAACATCGTATTTACCTCACAGGTAAGCGGCAAAATAAAGGAAATAAAACGCGGAGCAAAAAGGGTATTGCTGGAAATCAAGATCGAAGCTGATGGTAAGGATGAAGCCATTGATTTTAAAGCCGAAGACCCAAAAACGCTGGATCGGGAAAAGGTTATTAAAAAACTGCTCGATAGTGGTGTATGGCCTTTTATTCGTCAAAGGCCTTATTCTGTGATTGCCAATCCCGCAGATAAACCCAAAGCGATTTTTATTTCAACTTTCGATACCGCTCCGCTGGCACCAGATTACGACCTGATTGTTCACGGTCATGGCGAGGAATTCCAGGCAGGTATAGATGCCCTCGGCAAACTTACCGAAGGAAAGATTCATCTTAACATTGATGCCAATGCTACTCATTCAAAAGTATTTACCAATAGCAAAGGCGTGCAGATCAATCAGTTTTCAGGTCCACATCCGGCTGGTAATGTAGGCGTTCAGATCAATAAAATTGATCCGCTTAATAAAGGTGAAGTAATTTGGTATCTATATCCACAGGACGTACTTACGATCGGCAGGCTTTTCCTCTCCGGTAAATTTGATGCATCACGGGTTATTGCCCTCACAGGTTCGGAAGTTTTGCGTCCGGCCTATTACAAAACAAAAATCGGTGCTGCAATCGAACCACTTACCAAAGGAAATGTAACGGCTACAGAAAAACGTTTCATCAGCGGAAACGTACTTACCGGAACCAAAATTGATCTCGACAGCTACCTGGGATTCTATCCCTCACAGGTTACCGTAATTCCAGAAGGAAATTACTATGAGCTTTTCGGATGGGCCTTACCCGGATTAGATAAATTCAGCTTTTCGCATTCATTCCTGTCATTTTTGTTTAAAAACAAAAAATACCGTCTCGACACCAATTATCATGGTGGGGAGCGCGCATTTGTAATGACAGGAGAATTCGAAAAAGTATTTCCTTTTGATATTTATCCCATGCAGTTAATAAAAGCCATCATGGTAGAAGACATCGACCTGATGGAAAATCTGGGGATTTATGAAGTTGATGAAGAAGACTTTGCCCTGTGCGAAGTGATAGACACTTCAAAAACAAACATCCAGGAAATAGTGCGCAAAGGCCTCGACCTAATGCGTAAAGAAATGAGTTAAATAAAAATCAAGAGTATAAAAATGAAGGCTTTACGTGAATTTGTTGACAAACAAAAACCTCATTTCGAGAAAGGTGGTCGCTTTGAAAAGCTGCATTCTACTTTCGAGGCTTTCGAGACGTTTTTGTTTGTACCGAACACCGTTACACACAGTGGCGCGCATATCCGCGATGCCATCGACATGAAACGCACCATGATTATTGTGGTGCTGGCATTGATTCCACCACTTCTTTTTGGAATCTGGAATGTTGGTTATCAACATTTTCTTTCCAATGGAATGGCTCCCGATTTCTGGCCAATGGTCGGTTTTGGATTGCTGAAGGTTTTACCTGTGATCGTTGTTTCTTATGTTACAGGTCTGGCCATTGAATTTGCCTTTGCTCAATCCAGAGGCCACGAAGTAAACGAAGGATTTTTAGTTTCGGGGATGCTCATTCCACTTGTGATGCCACCTGATGTGCCACTTTGGATGGTTGCTGTTGCAACTGCTTTTGCTGTTGTGATAGGCAAAGAAGTTTTTGGTGGAACAGGCATGAACATTCTCAATCCTGCGCTAACAGCACGCGCTTTTCTCTTCTTTGCTTATCCTTCCGAAATGTCGGGAGATAAAGTTTGGATTGCCGAAAAGGCTGATGCTTATACAGGAGCTACACCGCTTGGTCATTTGCTCGTTTTGGATGCAGATAAGCTTCCTTCCGACTGGTCGATGTTTTTAGGAACAATTCCGGGCAGTATAGGCGAAACATCAACGATAGCAATACTTTTAGGAGCCATTGTTTTAATCGCAACCGGAGTAGGAAGTTTTAGAATTATGGCATCCGTAGTAACCGGGGGCCTTGTAATGGGCTTACTTTTCAATCTTTGGGGAGCCAACGCTTATATGGATATTCCTGCTTATCAGCATCTGATCATGGGTGGTTTTGCTTTTGGAACTGTTTATATGGCTACTGATCCCGTTTCGGCTTCACAAACCAACCGCGGAAAGCTTTACTACGGCTTTTTAATCGGATTTATTGCGGTTTTAATCAGGGTGTTCAACCCTGCCTACCCCGAAGGCATGATGCTGGCCATCCTGCTGATGAATGTATTTGCACCTTTGATTGATCATTATGTTATCCAATCAAATGTAAAAAAACGCCTGAAACGTGCCAAAGCAGTTGCAGCCTAAGTTTAAATATCTGAAAAAATTGAGTTATGTATAGTAATGCTTATATCTTTCGTTATGCCGGATTGATGGTGATCCTGGTGGCTGCTATTTTATCGTCGGCTGCCATGCTCCTCAAACCCATGCAGGAACGAAACGAAGCTGTAGATAAAATGCAAAGCATCTTAACGGCAGCAGGCATCGAAAATGTTAACAGCAAGAATGCCATCGAACTATTCAATCAGTATGTGACCAATATGATTGTGATTGATGAAAAAGGTAATGTGATCGATGAATACAAAGATGCCGGAAAAGAGAACAGTGAAGCTTTTAAGGTAAACCTGAAAGAACAGCTTTATAACAAATCTGTAAACCGCAGCTTCAGGCTTCCGCTTTATGTACTGGACAAAGATGGTGAAACCATTAATATTGTTCCATTGAGAGGTGTTGGCCTCTGGGGACCAGTTTGGGGCAATATTGCCTTGAAATCAGATTTCAATACCATTGTGGGTGTAACCTTCGGCCATAAATCTGAGACCCCTGGCTTGGGAGCTGAAATCGAAACCCCGGTTTTTGAAGATCAGTTTCCCGGTAAAAAACTCTTTAGTGAGGATGGGGAATTTGTTTCGATTGGCGTAATCAAAGGTGGGGTAGAGAATTTTCCGGCCAATGTGCAACGTCATAACGTTGATGCCATTTCGGGTGGCACCATCACCAGTAACGGGGTGAATGATATGCTGAAAAATGTGTTAGAAAGCTATGTTCCGTATATTCAAAAAAGAGGATAGACTATGAATACTGATAAACAAGAAAGAGAGCCTTTGTTTTCGGCCAAGAACCGCAAACTGCTCACCAATCCTTTAAATATCGACAACCCGATTACAGTGCAGGTTTTAGGGATTTGTTCGGCATTGGCTGTAACAGCTAAAATTAAACCAGCCTTTGTGATGGCTTTATCTGTAATCGTTGTTACTACTTTTGCAAACCTCATTATCTCAGTGATGCGAAATGGAATTCCACCTAGGATTCGTATCATCGTTCAGCTTGTAGTTATTGCCTCATTGGTAATTCTGGTTGACCAAGTGCTTAAAGCATTTGTGTATGATGTAAGCAAACAACTTTCTGTATTTGTAGGTCTGATCATTACCAACTGTATCATTATGGGACGCCTGGAAGCCTTCGCAATGGGTAATAAACCATGGCCTTCGATACTGGATGGCATAGGCAACGGATTGGGATATGGTATTATCCTGATAATCGTAGGTTTCGTTAGAGAACTATTTGGATCAGGCACAATCTGGGGCTTCCATGTGATTCCTGAGGCTTTCTATGATTTTGGCTACAAAAACAATGGCTTTATGATTCTGCCTCCCATGGCTCTGATTATCGTGGGTGTCATCATTTGGATCCAGCGTTCGCGTAATCCCGAATTGATTGAAGAAAACTAACCAAACCAAAAAATTATACTGTTATGCAAGAACTATTTAACATATTCGTCAAGTCCATTTTTGTGGACAATATGGTGTTTGCCTACTTTTTGGG
>DJWN01000055.1:0-8411 GCA_002440975.1 Bacteroidales bacterium UBA6229 | reverse complement strand
CCTGGTGCTTTGGTTTGGCTCGATCCGGAGTTTGCTGATGTTGACCTGAGTTTTTTAAGTTTTATCCTTTTCATTGCTATCATCGCCTCGATGGTTCAGTTGGTCGAAATGGTTGTTGAAAAATTCAGTCCGGCACTATATTCTTCCTTGGGTATATTTCTTCCATTGATTGCCGTAAACTGTGCTATTCTTGGCGGATCGCTTTTTATGCAGGAACGTGAATACCAGTCGCTGGCACAAGCCACCTCTTTCGGGCTTGGGTCAGGTGTGGGTTGGTTTTTGGCTATTGTAGGCATTGCTGCCATTCGTGAAAAAATCCGGTATTCTAACGTACCAGGACCGCTGCGCGGATTAGGTATCACCTTTATTATCACTGGCTTAATGGGAATTGCCTTTATGAGCTTCCTTGGAATCAAATTGTAACTGAAAAAATAACAGAAATAATAGTAACCATGACATTACTTGCAACCGGAACGGGAACTGTAATACTAATCAGTGTGATTTTCTTCCTTGTAGTAATTATACTATTGGTCGGTCTGCTGCTTTTTGCCCGTAAAAAACTCACTCCGCAAGGAAAGGTAAAGATTACGATCAATGACGAAAAAGAGCTGGAAGTTGATCCCGGTTCAACCTTGTTATCTACCTTGTCGTCCAACAAAATCTTTCTGCCCTCGGCCTGTGGTGGCGGTGGAACCTGTGCCATGTGCAAATGCCAGGTTTTTGAAGGTGGCGGCTCTATCTTACCCACAGAAAAAGGTTATTTCTCGCGCAAAGAACAGCAAACAAACTGGCGTTTAGGCTGCCAGGTAAAAGTGCGTGAAGACATGAAAATTGGTGTTCCTGCCGCGGTATTTGGTATCAAAAAGTGGGAATGTGAGGTCGTTTCAAACAAAAACGTGGCAACCTTTATCAAAGAGTTTGTCGTTAAATTGCCCGAAGGCGAAAACCTTGATTTCAAATCGGGTGGTTATATCCAAATTGATGTCCCAAAGATCGAAGTGGACTTCAGTAAAGATATCGAAGTTGAAGACGAGTATCGCGATGAATGGAATAAGTTCAAGATGTGGGATCTGAAGATGAAAAACACAGAAGAACAATTCCGCGCTTATTCGATGGCCAATCATCCTGCCGAAGGCAATATCGTGATGCTCAACATCCGTATCGCCACTCCCCCATGGGATCGTAAGAACAATGGCTTCATGAAGGTGAATCCGGGTGTTTGTT
Organism: Bacteroidales bacterium UBA6229; assembly: GCA_002440975.1. Lineage (GTDB taxonomy): Bacteria > Bacteroidota > Bacteroidia > Bacteroidales > F082 > UBA5536. The sequence continues at coordinate 7,187 of DJWN01000055.1, read as the reverse complement.
CTTCCTATATTTTCTCGCGCAAACCTGGCGACAAAGTAATGGTAAGCGGCCCTTATGGTGAGTTCCATATCAAACCCACCAAACGTGAAATGATGTTTATTGGTGGTGGTGCCGGAATGGCTCCCATGCGTTCGCATCTGTTTCATCTTTTCCACACCGAAAAAACAGATCGCAAAACAACTTTCTGGTATGGCGGACGCTCGCGCAGAGAGCTTTTCTATATGGAAGATTTTGAAGCCATCGAAAAGAATTTTGACAATTTCAAATTCAACGTTGCTCTTTCTGAGCCACGCCCCGAAGATAACTGGAATGGTTATACCGGCTTTATCCATCAGGTAATTTTGGATAACTATCTCAAACAACATCCCGAACCGGAAGAAATAGAATATTACCTTTGTGGGCCACCAATGATGAATGACGCTATTTTCAAGATGTTAGACAATCTTGGAGTGCCACAGGAAATGATCGCTTTCGACGACTTTGGGGGATAGAAAGACAGCCCAAAAGAAAGCTCCGACTTGTTCGGGGCTTTTTTATTACTTCAAAATTTATGACGTACTTTTGATAAAAATAATCACACAACGATGAAAAATTTTGGTTGGCTCTTTCTGTATGTTTTCTTCTTCTCAAGTTGCGAACGATATCAAGCACCACATAAAATCAGCTTTGCGGGCGAAGCGCAAGGCACCTATTATGCCATAACCTATTACGATGCCCAAAACCGCAATTTAAAAACTCAGGCAGATAGTCTTCTGAAAGCTTTCGACCAATCCGTTTCACTATGGGTTCCGCAATCAATCATTAGCAGAGTAAATCAAGGTGACAGTCTTGTAAACCTGGATGAAATATTTATTCACAATTTCAATTTAAGCAAGCAAATTGCAGAACAAACCTACGGATATTTCGACTTCACCGTTTCGCCGCTGGTAGAAGCCTGGGGGTTTAGCTTTAAAGAAAAGATCGTACTAACTAAAACCAAAATTGACAGCATCAAAGCATTGGTCAACTGGAAAAACGTATCCCTTCAGAATGGCAAAGTAATCAAATCAGATCCCAGAATCCGTTTCGACTTTAATGCAATTGCGCAAGGTCACTCGGTTGATCTAATAGGTCAACTACTTGAAACAAAAGGCATTCACAGTTATCTTGTTGATGTTGGAGGCGAGATTCGTTCGAAAGGAACTAAGCCTGATGGAACAAAATGGCGTATCGGAATTGAAAAGCCTTCTTTGGAAGCAAATGAAGACAGAAGTATTCAGCAAGTTATTGAATTACAAGATAAAAGCCTTGCCACCTCAGGAAGTTATCGAAAATATTATGAAGAAAACGGCAAAAGATATTCACACGCTATTGATCCGAAAACCGGTTATCCGGTGACCCACAATTTGCTCAGTGTAACGGTTATTGCAGCTTCAGCAGCCGAAGCAGATGCCTATGCCACAGCGTTTTTGGTTATGGGTTTAGAAAAAAGTAAAACTTTAATCCCTCAACTACCGGCGGTTGAAACATATTTTATTAGCTGGGATCAGGAAAACGGCTTTGTAATAGATTGGACAGAAGGCTTTCAGAATTATCTGCCTCATCAATAATCAGGCGTGGTGATGTGGCTCTAACGTACTATTTTCACAAGAACCCTTTCCACCTCCACAGGCACATCCAACACGATTGCCTTGCGCATCCATGCTGCTGCATTGTTTTTTGAATTCGCCATTTTTTTGCACAAACATTTTAATCGCAATGCCAGCAATTGCAAGACCAACAATTACAATAGTAAGTAAGATGAGCTTAAGGTACATATCAGTAGTTTTTCAGTGCAAAAGTACAATTATTAAACGCACGAAACGATAAAAAAGTTCAATTTTTAACTCAAATATCGCTACTGCCTTTTTGATTTAGCATTTTCTCTAAGCACCAGATTTTCTAAATTCAGCCAGCAAAACAGCAGCTGCTACAGAAGCATTTAATGATTCCGTTTTTAGTTTTCCTTTGGCGTAAGAAGGAATGGAGATCGGGTTTTTAATCAAGGCCCTCACCTCTTTACTAATCCCGTGAGATTCGCTTCCGATGACAAGAAAGGATGCTTGGAATGTCAGCTTTGTCTCATACACAGAAACTCCGTCCATTACCGCGCCAAACACCTGAAATCCATCAGCTTGAACTTCACTTATCAAGGCCATCAGATCAGTTTCTGTCACGCCCACCCGAAAAAGGGAACCCATCGTAGCTTGCACCACTTTGGGATGGTAGGGATCAACCGTATCGGGGCTGACAAAAATATTCTTCACACCAAACCATTCTGCTGTTCGGATGATAGTGCCAAGGTTTCCCGGATCGCGGATACCATCAAGTACAAGGTTTAAATTGGAGCTCAGCTCGTCAAGCGCATACATTTGATCAGCGAACTCGACAACAGCCAGCACACCGGGAGGCGTTGTGAGCTGACTTATTTGCTTCATTTCATTTTCTGAAATCAGCTGAAAAGGAGCTGCCTGAACAACAGAAGTAAGGCTCCCAATCTGAATTTCGGAAACAAACAATTGATACTGAAAACCACCCGTTAGCAACATTTCTTCCACAATTTTATGGCCTTCGGCCACAAACTGCTTGTGTTGTTTCCTGAACTTACCAAGAGCCAGGCTGCGGATGTGTTTTATCTGTGCTTTGGAAATCATAAAAAAACCCGATGTCGATCGGACATCGGGTGGTAAAGTTAAAACTTTTTAGCAAAATGCTGGTTATTCAGCATATACTTCAAAGTCAAGATCGAGCTGCACTTCCTTATGAAGCTTGATCTTAGCTGTGTAGTTGCCGAGTTCCTTAATAGCATCTTCGTTGAGATGAATCCTTTTACGATCGATCTCAATATTTTTAGCTTCCTTGATAGCATTGGCAATCATCACGCTGTTAACTGATCCAAAGATTTTGCCCGAAGTGCCGGCTTTTACAACAATACGTAAGGCCAGACCTTCTATAGCTTTTGCAATCACTAATGCTTCATTTTTGACCTTTTCTTCCTTAAAGGCTTGCTGACGTTTGAGTTCTTCAAGCACCTTGCGGTTAGTCTCATTGGCAATGATAGCCATTTTGTTAGGAATGAGATAGTTACGTGCATAACCATCTTTCACATTTACAATATCATGGGTATATCCCAGGTTTGCAATATCTTGTTTAAGAATTACTTCCATCTTTTTATCCTCCTATTTATTTCAATAAATCAGCTACATACGGCATTAATGAAAGATGACGGGCTCTTTTGATAGCCTGCGCAACTTTGCGTTGGTACTTGGTGGAAGTACCGGTAATGCGACGGGGTAAAATTTTACCTTGTTCGTTGACAAAACGCAACAAGAAATCGGCATCTTTGTAATCGATGTATTTGATACGATTTTTCTTGAAACGGCAGTATTTTTTCTTTTTGGTATCTACTGCAATAGGGGTCAAATATTTAATTTCTGAGCTTCCTTGTGCCATTTTTCTAAGTTTTTTTGAGTTTAACAATTAAGCTTGAGCGGTTTCGCCTTTGGCTTCTTTTGCTTTTCTACGTTTCTTTTCGTTGTAAGCAACCGCATGTTTGTCGAGCTTAACAGTAAGGAAACGAATGATTCGCTCATCACGTTTGAATGCCAGCTCCAAGTCAGCAATCAGTTGTCCATCAGCTTTATACTCTACCAGATGGTAAAAACCTGTGGACTTCTTTTGAATCGGGTAAGCCAGTTTGCGCATACCCCAGTGTTCTTCGTGCACGATATCTGCACCTTTTGCTTTCAGGTATTCCTGAAACTTTTTTACCGCTTCCTTCATCTGTTCTTCAGACAAAACGGGAGTTACAATGAAAACGGTTTCGTACTGGTTCATAATTAATTAATTAAAGTGAATAATTTTTAAAATTCGGAGTGCAAAATTAAAGTTAATTTTTCTAACCTCCAAACACTAAGTGTACTCATTTTGAAAAACATGGCTGACCCCCAAAAACAGCTTTACGATTCTTTGTTCATCAACAATTCATTGACGATAAACTGTGCGGCTTTGCCATCTCCAAAAATCGCCGGATAATGCCTGGGTGGATTATCGATGAAATGATTCCAGGCCTCTAAAATTCTGGTCTTAGAGGCGTCAGCAATTTGAGCTGCACCCACTTCCACGATCTCCTTCCATTCTGTTTCGGGTCTTAAAATGATGCAGGGCTTTTTGAAAAAATATGCTTCCTTCTGCACACCTCCCGAATCAGTAATTACATGGCTGGCATTTTGTTCGAGCGCAATCATATCCAAAAATGAAACGGGCTCCATCAAATGAACCAAGGGGTTCGAAATCACATCCTGATAGCATTCTGGAAATAAATTGGTTTTGAGCAACTTAGCGGTTCGGGGATGCAACGGAAGAGCAATTTGTTTGCCCGATTGCCTGACTATTTCTAATAAGGCCTCAAAAATATGCTGTAATCTTTCCGGCTCATCCGTATTGTTGTTACGATGAATGGTACACAGAATATACTGATCTGCAATCAATTGATTGTTTCTCAACATCTGTGATTGTTTCACAGCAAGTTCAGCAAAATGCAGGCTGTTGTCGTACATCACATCACCACAATGATAAATTCCGGGATTATCAGCAGAAAATGGCGGCTGATTGCTGGTATCAAAACCTTCGTGCATCAAATTTTTATATCCCGTTTCGGTAGGTGAAAAAAGCAAGGTGGAGCAATGATCGCACAAAATCCGGTTGATTTCTTCGGGCATGGCTTTGTTAAACGAACGCAAACCCGCTTCGATATGTGCGATGGGGACATGAATCTTGGAAGCCGCCACAGCACCGGCAAGCGTTGAATTGGTGTCGCCGTACAAAACCAGATAATCCGGCTTTTCTTCTTTCAGAACAGTTTCTATTCCTTCAATCATTCGGGCTGTTTGCACCCCATGCGAAGCCGATCCAACATTCAAATTATAATGTGGCTGTGGAATACCCAACTCTCTGAAAAAAACCTCAGACATATTTTCGTCGTAGTGCTGGCCGGTGTGTACAATTATTTCATTGATCTGATCGCTGAAATGATTTCTGATAGCCCGGCTAAGAGCAGCTGCTTTGATGATCTGCGGACGTGCCCCGATTATTGTAACTATTTTCAACATAAATGGTTTTCTTCGGATTTTACATTAAACCTTCTTCGGCTAAACTGATGTATTGATCATGACCGATGATCAGATGGTCCACAACACGAATATCCAGCATGATACCGGCCTGAACCAGTCTTTTTGTCAATTTCAGATCGGCATCACTGGCTTTGAGCTGCCCCGAAGGATGGTTGTGACACAAAATCATGGCGGCAGCATTGCGTTCGATGGCAGTTTTAAAGATTCTTTTTGGATCTGCAACCGTTCCGGCCACACCTCCATCGCTAACCTGCACGGCACGTATCACCTTGTTTGATTGATCAAGCAGCAAAACCCAAAATTGTTCATAGTGCAAATCAGCCATGCTGGCATACAGGTATTCAAAAGCATCTTTGCTTGTAAAGATGCGTTTTCTTTCTATCACCTCGGCTGATCTTCGCCTGCGTCCCAGCTCGAGTGCTGCTGTGATGCTGATGGCTTTTGCCTCACCTATTCCTTTAAATTTCATCAAATCGCTCACACTCATTCGCGATAGCTCAACTAAATTATCCGAAACAGATAGCAAAATCCTTCTTGACAATTCAACGGCTGATTCGGTTGTGTTTCCTGAACTGATGAGTATGGCAATCAATTCGGCATCGCTTAACGCAGCCTTTCCTTTTAACAAAAGTTTCTCGCGTGGGCGATCGTCTTCGGCCCATTGTTTGATCGATTTTCGGGAGTCGTCAGAATATGCCGTCATTGAATTTGTTTGGGAGCGAAATTACGCTATTTCCACAAACTAAAAAAGCCCCTTCAACAAAAGAAGAGGCTATCGTTGTTCTTACAACAGCGCACAATTACGAAAGTGTTGCGCTGTATTTTGTGATTTTCGATTTCAAATTTCCGGCTTTGTTCTTGTGGATGATGCCACGTTTTGCCAATTTGTCGATCATGGCATACACAGCAGGCAACTTAGCCTCTGCTTCTGCTTTGTCAGTGAGACTTCTGAATTTTCTTACTGCTGTACGCATTGTTTTTGCGTAATAACGGTTGTGCAAACGTCTGGCGTTTGTTTGACGGATTCTCTTGATCGACGATTTGTGATTTGCCATATCGGTTTTCGCTTAAAAGTTTCTTTTTATTTCGGGCTGCAAAATTAAAAATATTTTTCGAACTAAAAACTTTTTATTGAAAGTTTTCATACGAATTAATTCCACTACATGGTTTCACAACCCTGTTGAGTAGAAACAAACAAACTTACCGCACCACCAGCTTCTCCACATACCACCTTTCCCCATCCCATACCCGCACCAGATATAAGCCTTTGGGCAGATGTGCCACATCAATCTTGTGAAAATGACTGCCTGGCTTTGCTTTGTGAAGGAGCCTGCCCGAGGAGCTGTACAGCTCAATTTGTGCCTGTGCGAGGGCTGTGTTTTCGGGTAGTTGGAGCCAGAGCTCTGTGGTGGCTGGGTTTGGGAAAATTTTAAACTTACCAACATTAATTTCCTTAACAGAAACAGAAGTTATATAGCAGCTGTCATAATCCGGATTCAAATAAACCAGTTCGTCGTTTTCCCATTTACACGTCAACCAATGCATTGCTCCTGTGAGAGCAGAACTCCCTGAAAAAACAATTCCTTTGTTACTGCCAATGCCCTCAATCCAGCTTTCTGTTTCGTCGGAATATGGCGTGCCATCTACCATTGTCGTGAGCCAATATTTTGCTCGTGCACTTCCATTGATGTCAATCGTTGAAATGGAATCCAATACCAAATACAGGTCCGGATCGTTGGGTAAAATCATAAAAGTGTCACCAATGTCCGCTTCAAAATCATACATAAGCCACCCCTGCATCAGGTAAAACGACCAAACATAAACTTTTCTGTCATCTTCCTCCCGAACAGCCCAATCAAGTCTCCACTCGTTGGGCTCATGCTGCGATGACATATACAATTTCTTATATTCAATCTGATTAATGACTGTATCACCAGCAATCACAAATGTATTTGTTGAGAGATTAGGAGCTGAACCAGAAGTTTCCGTCAGCACACTCCAGGAGTTGCCTTCTTCAATAAGTGGATGATATTCCTG
>DJWN01000137.1 GCA_002440975.1 Bacteroidales bacterium UBA6229 | reverse complement strand
CTTAGAACATTATTTAACAAAATATTTGTCTCATCACGCTCGGTGCCGTTAGGCACCAAATGTGGGTAGAAAAACAGGATTATTAATGAAAGTGCCGTCCCGCTTAGGGACGGAATTATACCAACCGCAAATCAAAAAACATGATTCACAAATTATTTTTAGATTTGATGGATAAAACAAATCATTATGGCCAACACATACACCCAAATTCATATTCAGACCGTCTTCACGGTTCAAAATCGCCATTGTGTTATCAGACCTTGCTGGGAAATAGAATTATATCGTTATCTCACAGGGATTATCCAAAACTACGGGCATAAAGTTTTAGCTATCAATGGTATGCCAGACCACATCCATATTTTTTTTGGAATGAGACCCAATCAATCCTTGTCGGATTTAATGCAGCAAGTAAAAGGAGATTCTTCAAAATGGATTAACCAAAAGGGATTTGTTACGGGACGTTTTTCCTGGCAGGAGGGATATGGCGGGTTTTCTTACAGCAAGTCACAGGTTGATAACGTCATTGATTACATTAAAGATCAGAAAATTCATCATCGCAAAAAAACATTTTTGGAAGAATACATTGAGTTTTTGGAAAAATTTGAGGTTCCCTTCGATGAACGCTATGTTTTTCAACCTATTGATTTTAAGGATGAAAATTAATTAACACCTTCACAAATCAATTAAAAACCCTTCAATAAATATGCCGTCCACTACGGGACGGATTGTTCATTTTTGGTATGTTTTTCTACCCGTATTTGATCCCTACGGGATCATAGGCTCAGAGCTTAGAGCATTATTCAACAAAGAATTTTGGCTCAGTACGCCCTGTGCCATTGATTGCCCAATCTGGGTTGAAAAATAATAATTATCCATGATTTACCGTTCCTGACCGGATGGAATGATCTTTTTTGGTATGTTTTTCTACCCGTATTTGATCCCTACGGGATCATAGGCTCAGATTCTGGTTTAGCCAAATATGCAACAAATCATTTTGGATCTAACTGCTCAGTGCCGTTAGGCACCAAATGCGGGTAGAAAAAAGGATTATGAATGAAAGTGCCGTCCCGTCAGCGACGGAATTATGCTAAGTGCCAAGCAAAAATTCAATGATTTTCAAATTTTTCCTGGCAATAATCCCCCAATCGGTGAGGTAAAATTCCTTTTCCAATCGATTTTATTGTTGAAAATATTGCATTAGGATAATTTCATTTCGTAAATTTGCAATAACATTTCATTATGAAAGCAATTGCCATTACGTTCATTATGAAAGCAATTGCCATTACGTTTATCTTTTTTCTTTTGATGAATTTTGGTTTTACACAAGTTGAATCGGAGAAGACAGACAACAAGGTTCAAATGGTTAACCCCTGTGAAAATGATAGTTTTACATCAGTAAGACTGAAACCTGAATTCAAAGGGGGATTGCATAAGCTCTCAACCAGCCTTACTAAACAGGTAAAACCTGAATCAAAAATTCAAGGATCAGTTTATTTAAAATTTGTGGTAAATTGCAAAGGAAAAGCCCTTGATTTTAAAGTAGATCGGGGGTTAAATGAGGATTTAAACAAAAAGCTGATCACGGCATTAGAAGATTTACAAAAATGGGAACCCGGATACACGAGTGTTGCAGTTAATACTTTGATGAGTATGCAATTCGACATTGAAAATGGACAAATCAAGGCAATTCATCTAAATCCCTGAACATTTTTTAGGATTCAAACCGTTTCAATTCCAATTTTTCTCCATCAAAAACGGCATAGGTAAAATTCGTTACCCAATCGCCCAGGATAATCATTCTTGCCTTTTCACTCAGTGGAAAATCCAGCGGAATATGCCGGTGACCAAAAATATAAAAGTCGTAATGCTCACCTGATTTAATCAGGTTTTGACAATGGTGATACAGCATTTCTTCTTCGGCAACGATTTTAAAATTGCTTTTTTCTTCGCGGGCTACGTTGGCAATCCTGCTTTTATGCGAGAAATACAGTCCCATTCTCGTTCCATGATCGGGATGTAGCCAACGGAAAAGCCACTGATTAAAGCGATTTTCAAAAACCTTTTTCAAAAATTTATAGCCATTATCTCCCGGACCCAGGCCATCGCCATGTGTCAGGTAAAAGCTTTTGCCATTGAAATCTCTGATTTGTGGCTTACGATACAAGTTGATTCCTGCTTCTTTTTGCAGGTAATCAAAAGCCCAGATGTCATGATTTCCTCTGAAAATATGCACCGGAACTCCGCTGTCGGTGATTTCGGCCAGCTTACCCAAAAGCCTCACATAACCTTTAGGCACAACCGTTTTGTATTCAAACCAAAAATCAAACACATCTCCCATCAAAAAAATCTCAGCTGCCTGATAACGAATGCTTTCGAGCCAGGAAACCAGCTTCTTCTCCCGTTTCAAACTCCTTTCGTGATCGGGTACTCCCAAATGAAAATCGGAAGCAAAATAGATATGTTTGCCTTTTTGTGGCATGTGATTTAGATGATATCTTTTTGAAGCAATACTTTGATGATTTGCGTCATCAGTGGTTGGGCTTTTCCGGCTGCATCAACAACTTCTTCGTGAGAAATCTCATGTATTTTTCCTTTCACACCAAGATCTGAGATTACAGAAACGGCAAAAACAGGCAGTTTCATATGACGTGCCACGATCACCTCCGGAACCGTTGACATCCCAACGGCATCAGCACCTATCACTCGGATGTAATGGTATTCAGCAGGAGTTTCGAAGGTAGGTCCTGAAACAGCAGCATAAACACCTTCAAACACTTTGATGTTGAGTGATTTGGCAACTTCATGGGCGGTCTTCAGGATTTTTTTGTCGTAGGCTTCGCTCATATCCGGAAAGCGGGTGCCCAAACGATCATCATTTTTTCCAATCAAAGGATTGGGCATCAAGTTGATATGATCTCTGATAAACATCAGGTCGCCTACTGAAAATTCGGGATTGAGGCCACCGCTGGCATTCGAAACAATTAATAACTTTACGCCAAGCAATTTCATCACCCTGACCGGAAACGTAAGTTCGGCCGGAGAGTATCCTTCATAAAAATGAAAACGCCCCTGCATGGCAATAATACTGCGACCATTAAGATTTCCAAAAATCAATCGCCCCTGGTGGCCATGTACGGTGGATACTGGAAAATGTGGGATGTTTTCGTAAGAAATGGCTGCTACAATCTCCATTTCGTCAACCAAACCTCCAAGTCCGGTTCCTAAGATAATACCAATTTCTGGTTGAAAATCGTTGATTGACCGGATATAATTAACGGTCTGCTGTAGTTGTTCTAACATATTCATTTAGCTGTTGATCAAAACTTAGCTGTTCGTCTTCATGGAATTTTACCTCCACCGGAATATAGAACAGTGGTATATTTTTGAACAGGCGAAAGTACGGAGAATCGATCAAACGCATGGCATCTTTTTCTGTTGTTACGATTATCTTGTTTTTGCCAAGTATGTTTTCGTATTCATTTACAATATGATGCATGTCTTTTTGGGTGTAGATGTGATGGTCAGGAAAATCAACGGTGATTAGCTCAGTACATTTATTTTGTAGAAAATCCTGCAAGGGATAAGGGTTGGCAATTCCGCAAAATAACAAAATGGTAGATATCCTTCTGGGTGTTGCAGTTTGCATGGTTTCGCCAACGGGTATCATCCTGCCATAACTCAGGTACGAGAAATAAAGGTTTTGATGTGGTTTTGGCTGGATGATCTCAATAAGTCTTCTACGGGTGAAGGGTGAAAAAACCTTAGGTGTTTTTGTGACTATGATGATATCAGCCCTTTTGGCTGCTGCTGTAATATCTCGTAAATGTCCGGCAGGGAAAAGGAAATCTTTGGGATAGAGGTTATGAAAATCAGTCAGTAATAGATTTAGCCCGGCTTTGATAGCTCGGTGTTGGAATGCATCATCAAGTAATATTATTTCTGGCGGATTAGGCAAGTTTAAAAGTGTATTCACACCTCTGACTCTTTTCTCATCAACCGCCACTGTAATATTTTTAAATTTTTTAAAATATTGCATGGGTTCATCACCAATATCACGATAGGTCATCTCGCCTTTTGCAAGCAAAAATCCTTTAGTGCTTCTGCCGTAACCCCTGCTAAGCACAGCCGTTTTATATTTATTTGCAAACAGCCTGATCAAATATTCGATATGTGGCGTTTTGCCTGTTCCACCCATCGAAAGATTTCCAACGCAAACGACTGGAATTTTAAAACTAGTTGATCGAAACACCCCCCAATCGTACAAGGCATGACGTAGAATCAATACCAGTTGATAAATCCATAGAAACGGAAGTAAAATAATACGCATATTTACGATGGCCGCTTAGTGTGGGTTATGTAAAAAAATTGCTTGCAGATAGTCCTTTATATAAGTTCAAAAATATGTATTTTTACGCTAATTTCCTGCAAAATGTTACATTTAATGAGGCTGCATTGGAATTTAATTTTGAGTTAATATATCGGATGAACTCAGGTTGAGGAGATTGACTTGGGAAAAGAGTGTTTTATTGAACTTGACAGATTTTTTAAAAATATGAAAATTAAAGATTTATTATTGGTATTTACAGAAGTTGCTGATCTCTCACTTCAGGAGTCGTATGATAATTCAGGACTTTTAATCGGAAGTGCTGATACGGAAGTGAATCAGGTGTTGTTGGCCATAGATGTTACGGAAGCGGTGATTGAAGAAGCTATTCAAAAAAAATGCGAACTCATCATTGCTCATCACCCATTGATATTCAAAGGCCTGAAACGTATCAGTGATGGAAATCTGGTTGAGCGAACAGTTACTGCTGCTATCAAAAACACTATTGCCATCGCAGCCATGCACACCAATTTGGATAATGTAAAATCGGGAGTCAATGGTAAACTTGCAGCAATTTTGGGAATAAAGAATACCAACATGCTCAGTGCATCAAATGATAAACTCAAAAAACTGAGCGTATTCTGTCCGCTTGCCCATGCCGATCAGGTGCGCAAGGCCATGTTCGAAAGCGGGGCAGGACATATCGGAGCTTATGATAGTTGTAGTTTCAACATCAGCGGAACAGGAACTTTCAGAGGTGGTGAGCAAACAAATCCGTTTGTTGGTCAAATAGGTAAACTACATCAGGAAGAAGAAATCCGGATCGAGACCATATTGCCTGATTATCTTCTTAATAAAGTGATTAAAAATATGTTGGAGGCTCATCCCTACGAAGAAGTAGCCTACGACATTTATCCGCTGGAAAACAAACACAACGCAATTGGATCGGGATTGATCGGTGAATTGGATTCTCCGGTAGAGGAAGTTGAGTTTTTGAAATTTATTCAACAAAAATTAGGTACTCCTGTTTTAAAACATACGGCTTTCACCGGAAAAAAAGTGCAACGAATTGCTATTTGTGGCGGATCAGGCGCATTTTTATTGCACAAGGCAAAGGCAGCCGGGGCTGATGTTTTTGTTACGGCCGACCTGAAATACCACGATTTTTTTGAAGCCGATGGCAAATTGTTGGTTGTGGATGCAGGGCATTTTGAAACTGAACAATTTACGAAAGAATTAATGGCTGAGATGATTCAGAAAAAAATTCCTAATTTTGCAGCCCTGATTTCAGAAGTAGATACAAATGCAGTCAGGTATTTCCGAAATTAAAAAAGATCAAAAATATGGCAGTTGAAAAGCAGGCTGAAAAAACTAAAGCCATCAAAAAGGCTCAGGTAGAAGAAGTTGCAGAGGTAAGTGTTGAACAAAAACTTGTGGCACTTTATACCTTGCAACAGATTGATTCGCAGATCGACAGAATCCGTATCATCCGTGGTGAGCTTCCACTTGAGGTGCAGGATTTGGAAGATGAGATTATTGGCCTCGAAACACGCGTGGACAATATTGACAATGAAATGAAATCCTTGTCAAGTGCCATTACCGAGAAAAAACAGGCTATCAAGGACAGCGAAACCCTGATAAAACGTTACGAAGAACAGCAACAAAATGTGCGTAACAACCGCGAATATGATTCGCTTTCGAAGGAGATTGAGTTTCAAACCCTCGAGATTCAACTGGCCGAAAAACGAATTCGCGAGTTCACCGAAAAACTCGCCGAGATGGAAGAACTGATGAAAATCGCCAAAGAGAAATTGAGCGATCGGAGTGCTGATCTGGAAGTGAAAAAATCAGAGCTTAATTCGATCATCGAAGAAACCGAGAAGGATGAAAAGGCTCTGATTGAGAAATCTAAGGAAAACGAGAAACTCATCGAAGACCGCTTGTTGGTTGCTTACAAACGCATTCGTACCAACGCCAGAAACGGGCTTGCCGTGGTGCAGATCGAACGCGATGCCTGCGGTGGTTGTTTCAACAAGATTCCGCCTCAACATCAGCTGGACATCAGGATGCACAAAAAAATTATTGTGTGTGAGTATTGCGGACGTATTTTGGTCGATCACGAAATTGCCGAGCATTATTCTTCCTGAGTTGAAGAAAACATTATCATTGAAGGGAATAGCAGTTTAGTTGTTCCCTTTTTTGTTAGTTTTACCTATCTAATTCAAATTGTACCTTGCGAAAACTCCTGTTTTTTTTAGTTTTATTTAACTTGTTGGCTTTAAGAGTAGTAGCTTCCAAATGGGGTTTTGACACAACATGTCAGGAAGCTTATCAGGCAACATTGAATCTGCAGTTTGAGAAAGCCAGTCAGCTATTGGCCGATTTTAAGGCTGAATCTGAGCCAAATGCCTGTGTTGCATTGATTGAAAACTATCAGGACTTTCTGCAGATTTTTATTTTGGAAGAAGAGTCGGTTTTCAAAGCGAAAGAATCAAATCGTAAATCAAGGCTAAAGCAGTTGGAAAAATTGTCTGATCATGAACCTTTTAAAAAATGGTCGTTGGCTGTTGTAAATCTGCAATGGGCCTTTAGCCGATTGAAATTTAAAGAATATTTTACGGCTGCACTTGAGATCAGAAAGGCTTATTTTTTACTGAAAGCAAATCAGGAGCACTTTCCTGATTTTGCACCAAATCTGCTTGGTGCAGGGTTGTTGAATGCCATTTTGGGGACTGTTCCGCCTGAATACACCTGGGCATTGGACATGGCCGGGATGGAAGGCAGCATACAGCAAGGCAGAATGCAGCTTTGGCAACTTGCGCAGCTGGCAAAGGAGGATGAAAAAAATGCGATATGGTTGCCTGAAACCTTGTTTTATTTGAGTTTTATCGAAATTAACCTGAGTACTGATACGCTTGCGGCTCAACGCGTAATGGAGGAGCTGAAAAAGATTGAAGACAAAACACCACTCTTGCTTTATGCTGAAGCGAATCTGTTGATGCGGAGCGGGAAAAATGATGATGCAGAAAAACTGCTTGAGGTTCGCGATAATTTTGAAATGGATATACCTTTTTTTTACCTCGATTACCTCTATGCCGAAACCTTGTCGCGAAAGCTGGATCAGAGAGCAATGATCTATTTTCAAAAGTATGAAGCCAGTTTCAGAGGGAGTAATTACAAAGCTGATGCGCTGCGCAAAATTGCCTGGATGGATTTGATAAAGGGAGATACAAGTACTTATTTGCAAGCATTGAAAGCAGTACGAAAATATTCAAAAGTTCAGGTGGATGCAGATAAGCAGGCAATTTATGATGCTGAAAATCAAATAATTTATCATCCTGAGCTATTGAAGTCGCGTTTGCTTTTCGACGGAGGGTATTATCGGCAAGCCGAAGCAGTTCTGGAAGCAATTACGCCTTCCGGGTTTCAGGAAAAAGATTTAATTGAATATCATTACCGGCAGGGCAGGGTGGCAGATCGGTTAGCCAAACAGGAGGCTGCAATCCAAAATTATAAGCAAACAATTCTGCTGGGCGAAAAGTTGCCGTATTACTATGCAGCCAATGCAGCACTGAAGCTGGGCGAACTATATGAGATACAAAATAATGCTGATAGGGCTATCGGAGCCTATGAGAAATGTCTGGGGATGAAACCCGACAATTACCGGATCAGTATTCATCAGAAGGCCAAAGCAGGCCTAAACCGTTTACAAAAAAAATGAGATAACCTACTGTCATCTCATTTTTTTTAGGCTGATCAGAGCCAATTAATCAGAATTTAAATCGTGCAGTAAGTGCAAAATGATTGGAAGTAAATTCTTGTTTGGCAGGATTGGTTTCCCAGTTTACGGAGCTGTATAAATAATAATTGTTTGATCTCTGGCCATTCACATAAGCCAGATCCAGACTAAAATCACGCTCGGAATAACCAATTCCAAACGACAGGTTTGTGAGTTCAAAATCATTGCCCTTAGCATAGGGACTGCCATAAATGGCATAACCTGCTCTGAAACTGAGATTACTGAAGCGCCACTCTGTTCCCAATCTCAGATTGGCCGTTGAACCGTAGATGTCTTTGATGTTATCGTTTTCATCTGTAAATGAATAACCTACTGACCGAAGTTTCATATTGCTGTAATCTGACATCAGGAGTGGCACCGGCCAATAACAGACGGCTACTGACCGAAGTTTCATATTGCTGTAATCCACAAACTCGTAATCGGCACTCACCGAGCCATATTTGCCAATAATAAAAGCAACGCTTCCGATGGCTTTTAGGGGAGTTGTTAATTCATATTCATATTCTCCGGTAGGTGAGTCTTTCCGATTATAAACCATTTCGGTGCTGTAAAAAGGAACTAATGTGGCATCAGTACTGGTGTACCATACGTCATTTAATCCATAGTAATATGTTGGTGTATGAAAGGCTGCCCCAATGCGCAACCATTCAACCGGCCACAATATGGCTCCTAATTTCAGATTTATTCCCCAGCCTTTCGATTCGCGGGTTTCTTTGTAGTTCCATTCATCGAAGTAGGGATCGGCATCTGCTGCATCATATTCGCTATAAACTGATTCTTCGAAGAAGCGTATATAAGGCAAACCCACCGTTGCACCCAGGAATAACTTATCGTCCAGATTGGCACTGGCGGCAAACAACCACTCACTGTTTGATCCCCAGGTTTTGGTTTGCTTTTGCTGGCGAATACCACCCGGAGGCACCGGACTGGAATAAATAAGGTCACCATCTTCATTTCGAATCGTGTCTATCACATAAACACTCCATGCCGGAAAAATGTCGAAAGGAAATTTATCAGCAATATCTTTATCATTGGGATAAGTACTCCAAATTTCATCCAGATAAACATCTACCAGTGAATGTTCATCGTTATCACCCCGGATAAAGCTTCTGTTGTTGAAGCTGTTGGTTCGGTTCATTCCAAAAGCAAACTGGTAGTATCTCCATGGAGTTGAGGTAGTTCCTTCGGGAATGGGATTGGTAATTATAAAACCTAAATTGCTTATACCCAGGTTTGTTCTGGAATCTTCGCCAAACATTCCATTATAGGTCGAAGCGGTTTTTCCGGTCGAAATCTCAGGCGTAAAAGTAAACTCCGAGCTTCGGTAAAGTCCCATTCCGGCAGGGTTAGTGCTGAGTGTTGAAAAGTCGGCACCAAGTGCCCCGAATGCCCCGCCCATGGCCATGCTTCGGGCTGTTCCCTGATAAAAGCTCTGCGAAAAAACTAAGGCATCTACTTCGTTTTGTGCCTGTGCAAAGCTTGTTAGTAGCAGTATTATTCCTATTAGCTTAATCCTTTTCATAGTTTCTTTTTTATTTCGAATAAAAAACCCACAATTTACTTCTGTGAGCAGTTTTGTGGGTTTTATTAAATAATCATTTACCTGAATTTGTGCATCCATGACAGCCTATCGTCTGCCTCCTCGCGAAGAGCTTCCGGAAGAGCTGCTGCTTCCGCTACTTGTACTTCCACTTGAGCTGCTCCCGGACGAGCTTCTCGAAATCGTTCCGGATGAGCTTCCTGATGGTGAGCTTGTACTTCTGGAAGGCGTGCTGTAGCTTCTTGTGTTTGTATTTCGCGACGGACTCGAATAAGTTGGCGACTGTCTGGTAGTTGAGGGACGCGACTGGATAGTAGAATTACCTGAAGATTGTGTGCTGGTACTTCTTGTGTCGCGTTGTGGTCTCACATACTCAGAGCTTGAGCGTGGCTGACGATCGCTGGGCGAAGTGTAGGTTTTCGGCCTTTCATATCTGGTATTATTAGGCGTTGTGGCATTTTCAGCCGGCCTCTGATACCTGTTTCTGTATTCCGTAACCTTTTCGTTTGCTGTAGGTTGGGCTTCACGCTGTGTTGTTGTAGCTCTTTCAGTTTGTGGCCTTTCGATCCTGTTTGTAGTGCTTGCAGGCCTGGCCTGGCGATCTACAGTTTGCCTTTGTTCGGTGTTGCCTCTGTTTTCGCCTGTGTTGCTACCTCTTGCGGAGGTGGTTCTATCTGTAACAGTGCTTCCACCGGTTGTGGATCCGGTTCGTGTGCCACGACTGCCAACAATGGTTTCTTTGTTATTGTCACCAGATCCTCTCACACCTCTGGCACTTCCGGTAGTGTGTGGCGTTCCTCCGGCCAGACTACTTCTATGTCCATAATATCTGTTCGAACGGCCATAATCCGGATATCCCCAGCCGCCACCATCGTAGTAGCCATTATAATAACCATTCCGATAGCCATGGTTGTATCCTCTCCAGTAGGAGCCACCCCAGCCCCAACTAGGGCCCCAGGCGTACCATGGATCATAGAAGAAAGGATCATAATATCCACCCCAGCCGTAACCGTAGTAAGGTCTGTAGAAAGGACTGTAATAGCGGCTTCCATAGTAAGGATAACCATAGCTGTATCCGAACGACCAGCCATAAGGATATCCTATTCCAAAGTAGAAATTACTTCCACCACAATCATAACAATTGGTGTTGTAGCTGTCGTAATAACCAAAATTGGAAGACGAACCTGAGCCAAACCTTCTTATCCGGCTGGTGTAATCACTGTCGTAATAAGTTTCGGTAGTGGTGTAGGTGGTGCCGTCGGTTTCGGTTACTGTTTCGGAGGTTTGATAAACCGGCTCGGCCTGAACAGTGGTCACGTTCTGTGCAGCATCGTCCTGATAATAGGTTTCATAATCGTAATTGCTGCTACTTTTAACAGTTGCCGAAGTGTAAGTTTTGTTGGGACTTGCTTCAGCCAGTTTTTCCTGTTTTCCGGAAGCAGGTGTTGCGTTGCCGTTCCGCGAATAATAAACATCGTCGTAAACAGCACCGCTCGAAGCACATCCTGCTGTGAGCAGAACCAGTGCGATGAAGGTTAAATTTAAAGTTTTCATTTTTCGTCCTCCCGACTTTTATGTGTTATCCCTAAAGGATTTTACTAATTTTGCATTTTCATCGCAAAAAAATACAAATACTATACCAAAAATTCATGGCCAAAGAATTAACCTCTCGCGAAGATAATTATTCTCAGTGGTACAACGACCTTGTTACCAAAGCCGATCTGGCAGAAAACTCAGCAGTAAGAGGCTGTATGGTGATTAAACCCTATGGATATGGCATCTGGGAGCGAATGCAACAAGCTCTGGATAAGATGTTTAAGGATACAGGGCATGAAAATGCCTATTTTCCGCTTTTCATTCCAAAATCTTTTTTCAGCAAAGAAGCCAGCCATGTGGAGGGTTTTGCCAAAGAATGTGCGGTAGTTACCCATTACCGACTCAAAAATGATCCCAATGGAAAAGGGATTGTTGTTGATGAAGATGCTAAGTTGGAAGAAGAACTTATCGTTCGTCCGACCTCAGAAACAATTATCTGGGACACTTATCGCACTTGGATTCAAAGCTATCGCGACCTGCCTTTGTTAATTAATCAATGGGCTAATGTGGTTCGTTGGGAAATGCGTACACGTTTGTTTTTGCGCACGGCAGAATTTTTATGGCAGGAAGGCCATACGGCTCATGCCACTAAAGATGAGGCAATTGCCGAAGCAGAGCAGATGCTGCGGGTTTACGCTGAATTTGCTGAAGAGTGGATGGCCGTGCCTGTGCTTAAAGGAGTAAAGTCGCCCAACGAACGTTTTGCTGGTGCTGTCGAAACTTATTGTATTGAAGCTTTGATGCAGGACGGGAAAGCACTGCAGGCAGGCACTTCTCACTTTTTGGGACAGAATTTTGCCAAAGCTTTCGATGTGAAGTTCCTGAACAAAGAGAACAAACAGGACTATGTTTGGGCAACCTCATGGGGCGTTTCAACACGTTTGATGGGAGCCCTTATCATGTCGCATTCGGATGATAATGGCTTGGTAGTGCCTCCAAAACTTGCTCCTATTCAGGTTGTTATCGTGCCGATTTACAAAAATGATGAGCAGTATGAGTTGATTTCTGATAAAGCCATTGAAATTAAAAAAGCCTTGGAAACAAAGGGAATCAGGGTTAAATACGATAGCCGTACAACACAAAAACCTGGCTATAAATTTGCGGAATGGGAATTGAAAGGTGTTCCGCTTCGGTTGGCAATCGGGCCGCGCGACCTTGAGAACAATACTGTTGAAGTAGCACGCAGAGACACCCTTGAAAAAGAATCGCTGTATCAGCAAAATCTGGAGCAAAAAGTAGCTAATTTGCTGGAGCAGATACAAAAGAATCTTTATCAGAAAGCCCTCGATTTCAGGAATGAAAACACTTTTAAAGTTGATAATTGGAGCGATTTTAAGGACAGGATCGAAAAAGGCGGTTTTGTGTTGGCACATTGGGACGGCACTTCCGAAACAGAACAAAAAATCAAGGAGGAAACCAAAGCCACCATTCGTTTGATCCCGATTGAAGGTTATCCCGAAGAAGGTAATTGTATTTACAGCGGAAAACCATCGGCACAGCGGGTTTATTTTGCCAGGGCATATTAAGCTCAATTGGCATTGCATTATTAAAAAGCCTGGTAGAATTTTCTGCCAGATTTCTATCTATACATTTTTCCTTTCATAAATCAATTTGCCCTGCTGATTGATATGATCCTTTAATGATTCAGTGCGGATGCTGTGGTAGTTAATTACATCAAAAAAATACGGCATCAGGCTGTTTTCATTCAATTCAAAATGGATTGAGGAAACTATTTTTTCAGTCAGCAAACTACCAAAAAGTGCCAAATCCACATCGCTGCCTGCCTTATAATTTCCTAATGCTCTACTACCAAAAATTATTACTTTCTCAAGTTCGGCATGGCGAGTAAAGATTGCTTCAATCTGCAATAAGTCAGCTTGTTGAAGACCAAACATCAGATTTTTTGTGAAAGTTTATTTTTCAGGTCCAGCAACAAGGGTAAGTAGCTGTTTTTGATATTGTTTACCAATTCATTGGCAAGTGCTTCATTGTAAGTTTGTATGCTAAGATTTCTATTTTCAAGTGCTTCGAGCCACAAATGTCCCTGAGCAATCAACTCGATATTGTAAGCTTGTTTAATGGCATCGCGTGGTGATTTTATTTCCAAAAACCCCTCAGCTTCCAGGTAATCTTTCATGATTTTCCAGGCGAGTTCAAAACTGATTTCAAATATCTGGATAAGCCCTGCTTTCTGAAAAACATCTGGATTAGAAATTGCAGCACCCTCTTTTAATTTGTCTGCTGCCTTTTCAAAATATTGAAAACGCTGTTTCCACCGGATGGTTTTAGCATTCATACTATCATTTTGTACAAAAGTACTTAAATCATTGAATATTAGAAAAACTGAAAATGAGAAAAAAGGCATCAGCCTAAACCGATGCCTTTTAGTAAAGTATAGGATAAAATCACTTTTTATTGAGCTTATCCAAATTTTCCATGCCTTTCATATTCATTGTTTTAGCCAGTTTGCCGATGGATTGCAAATCGATAGAACCGGTAAAACTCATCACAACCACTTCGCCATCGTCTTCGGCAACCATCAGCATTTCGCTGATTTTATTTCCGTTTTCCTTTTTGGTTAAAAAACGCACTGTTCCGTCTTTTTCTTCCACACGCATCAGCTCGGCAAAGTCTTTGAAATTAACTGATTTATTCAATTCCGACATAAAATCAATCTTGCTTTTTTTTAGTGAATCTTCAAAAATCAGGATTTTCATGCCGTTGATCTGATTCACCAAATCGTTGAGTTCTTTTGCATCTTCGCCTTCCATATTCTGGCTCAGGCCTGCAGCCAGCTTAAACATTTCGGAAGAGATGTTGATAGAGGTAAAATACTCTTTG
Organism: Bacteroidales bacterium UBA6229; assembly: GCA_002440975.1. Taxonomy (GTDB): domain Bacteria; phylum Bacteroidota; class Bacteroidia; order Bacteroidales; family F082; genus UBA5536. Next base: position 6,325 of record DJWN01000137.1, on the reverse strand, counting down.
CCGGCATATTTTTCGTAGAGCTTGTCAATAGAAGATGTCTGCGAGAATCCTAATAAAGGAAGGGCAAGTACTACACCCAGGATAATTACGATCTTTTTCATGATTTTAAAATTTAAGGTTTATAAGTAAAATTTAACAGAATTCTTGTTTTATCTATTTCACCCAGTTGACTGGTTTTTTCGATTCCGGTATTGATCCATCTCAGGCGTTCGATTTGTGTAATCCCCTGATCCAGCTTTTTACCGGCCATAACTGTCGGACTCATGCCATCAGATAATTTGATGCCCACAAATTGTAATGCCTTTGTTGCCTGTGCATAAGCTTCGGTCGGATCATTAAAGGTGTCTTCAAATCCGCTGCTGCGATTAAAATCGAACAGACTGAAAAACAAAATTGCAATTGCCGCAACGGCCGCAACTATTGGCCACAGGAAAGTTTTGTTATTTTCCGATTTTTGATTGGCCAGTTGCTTATCAAAAGCAGCCTCAAGAGGTTTGTCAGCTAGCGATACATCTCTTTTATGTTTGAAAAGCGGCCTGATCGACTGCCATTCTTCAGGAATTTCTTCCTGCTCAAAATATTCCCTGAGTAGTGCTTCCTCCTCCAAAGTGGTAAGGCCCTCGAAATATTTTTCGATAAGTTGACTAATAGCTTTGTATTTCATAGTTGTGTTGTTGGATCAATTGTTGACGGATTTGCTTTCGTGCCCGCGAAAGGTTCACCCGAACGGCATTCAAATTCAAGCCGGTAATTGTTGCGATTTCTTCAAACTCGTATTGCTCCACATCCCTTAACTGCATGATGATTTTTTGTTGCTCAGGCAAAGCGTTAATCAAAAAGTTGATTTTTAACGCATCGTCTTTTAGTTCAGCAAGCTGGTGCGGATCAGGTAAATTGCTGCTGCTCTGCTCATCATTGGACAAGGGCAAAGTGGTTCGGCGCTTGGCTTTGAGTTGGTCCAGACAATAATTTTTTGTCATGGTCATGGCCAGGGCTTCTTTGCTGTTGTACTGATGGAGCGTCTTTCGCATTTTCCAGAGTTTGAGATAGGTTTCCTGAACGGCATCCTCAGCTTCCTGTTGGTCTGATAAAAGACGCAGACTTAAGCGGTAAAGCTTATTTTTAAATCCAAATAACTGCTGCTTAAAGTCTTCAGAATTCATAGGCACTGTTCTGATGTCAAGACGAATATACTTTCAAAACATTACATGGTTCCATTTTGTCTGCTCAAAAATGTACCATAAATATTTATCCACGGATAAATCATTGCTCGCCATGCAATTTAGAAACTTTCTTGATATTTAATGAGACGTCCGATTTTTGTTGTCCGGCATGTTTTTTTCTCTATTTTTGTTCTCTTAAGTTTCAGGAGTCAATTCAGAAGTCAATTATTCTAATGTATAATTAAAATCTAACTAACTATGTTTAAAGGACATCCAAAAGGATTGATCATTGCGTTTTTCGCAAATATGGGAGAGCGGTTCGGCTTTTATACCATGATGGGTATTTTAGTATTTTACCTTACTGCCAAGTATGGATTAACCGAATCCAATGCCGGAGTCGTATATAGTGTATTTTATGCACTCATTTACGGATTGGCTTTGGTAGGAGGTATTATTGCCGACCGCACCATGAATTATAAAGGGACAATTTTTGTTGGTTTAATCACGATGCTTGCAGGCTATGTGCTGATGACTATTCCCGGATTTGGGTTGGTTTTCACCTTAGTCGCCCTCTTTGTAATTGCCTTTGGTAACGGACTTTTCAAAGGAAACCTGCAGGCTGTTGTTGGACAGATGTATGATGATCCCAAGTATGCTCATCTGCGCGATTCGGCTTTTAGTGTATTTTATATGGGAATCAATATCGGTGCTTTGTTTGCCCCAAGCGTGGCAGCCGGAATCATCAACTGGTTTATCAAGTCAGAAGGATATCTGCGCGATAACGAACTGCCAGGCCTGATTCATAAATATCAGGATGGTCTTTTAGGCGACACTACTACTTTGCAAGTTTTGGCTTCAAAAGTTTCCGGCGAAGCTGTTAGCCTGGAACAATTACCAGTATTTGCCGAAAAATACCTCGCTGCTTACAGCGCCGGCTTTAACTATGCTTTTGGAGCTGCAGCCCTCACAATGATCGTTTCTTTCCTGGTGTTTACAATGTTTAAAAACAAACTACCGGATGTAAAGAAAAAGATTGCCAAGGAAGGTGAAAAAATCATCGAAATGAGCAAGGAAGAAACCAAACAGAGGCTTACTGCTTTGTTCCTGGTATTTGGTGTGGTAATTTTCTTCTGGATGGCATTCCATCAAAATGGCCTGACCATGAACTTCTTCGCACGGGATTATACAGAAACTTCCGTTGGTCCCGGCACCTATCTGATATTTAATATCTGGTCGTTGCTGTCAATTATTGTTGGTATTTTTGGGTTGAGTGCACTTATCAATAAAAAATCGAGCGCGAAATCTAAATTTATTGGCGCAGCAGTTGCATTTCTGGCAGCTATCGGGGTGTATTATTTCTATACGAACAATGCGGATACTAACCCCATCTCTCCAGAGATTTTCCAGCATTTTAATCCTGCCATGATTGTATTGCTTACTCCTATTATTGTTGGTTTGTTTGCCTGGCTCAACAGCAGAAAGATGGAGCCATCAGCACCACGCAAAATAGGTATCGGGATGATCATTACTGCCGTTGGTTTTGTTATTCTTCTGGTAGGTTCGATCGGACTTGATCCTTTCAAAGAGTTGATGCCCGAATCGCCACGTGTGAGTTCTTATTATCTCATCTCAACTTATTTCACGCTTACCATTGCCGAGCTATTCCTCAGCCCGATGGGTATCTCCTTCGTATCAAAAGTTTCTCCGCCCAAATATCAGGGTTTGATGCAGGGTGGCTGGCTTGGCGCCACTGCGTTGGGTAATCAGATGTTGTGGGTTGGCAGCTATTTGTACGAACGCGTTGCTATCTGGCAAGTCTGGTCAATCTTTATTGTATTGTCGCTTATTGCAGCAGCATTTATTTTCTCCATTATGAAAAAACTCGAGAAGGTTTCTTAACCCGTTTTCAGATATTAATAAAAGCCGTCTCAAAACAAAATGAGACGGCTTTTTAATTATCAGGAAAGTGTGTTTTAAAAACCTAGATATAAACCTGACTTTTTACTTTATTGGCCTTGATACTTTTATACCAATTGCATTTATTTTTAGTCTGATCATAAAACACAAACAGATTTGCAATTACCTATGCATCAATATGTATAACACTATCGATCTATTTAATATTAGGCTATTATATATTTCATTTCGGTATAAAATATTGCGCAGTTAATCCTGTTAAAAAAAGGCTGCCTCTGTTTTGAGACAGCCTATTTAATTATCCAGTTTTGAAAGGTGCTACTGTGGGAATAAATTCAGCAATAGCACTTTAGCCAAAATCTAAAGAAGTCGGTAATACAATTTGGTTCACTTTTCATTAAAGGCTTTTTTTAATATAATAATTGTAGCAAATAAATTAACTCCAAATAAGACCGACCAAAGTATTGTTAATGCAAGGATTTGATAATGTATACTCATTACGATAAAAACAACGAGTAATAATAAAGTAACTACTGAACTAAACCCTAAGGCTAACATTCTTCTTTTGGTATTCATTCTAAAGTTATTACAAATAATCTAAATATTTCAATTTTGGACGTCAATTAGACCAACATCCACCCACAAAGGAGCCATTAATAGCACCTCCAACAGCACCAACGATACTTGCTCCAATAATAATTGGAATAGCTGCACCTCCTGTTGCAACACCTGCGGCAACTAATGCACCAACTGCAGCAGCACCTGAACCCATGCCAATAACACCACCTCCTAAATAGCCACCTGCCGTCCCTGCAATGCATTTCAAAATTGTCTTCCAACCCCATGGTCCTCTGGATAAGTCTGTATTTTCGTAAACAAACTCAATTGATCCTTTAATAATCATAATGGACGAAAGTGTTTGATCCAATTCTGCAAGTGGAACACCCTGTAGCGCATAAACCGAATCAAAGACTTCATCTAAATAAATCATTGACTCTGAATAAAAACTTTCATCATCTATGTCATTTAGATTACCCTCAATTTCATTTAAAACATCAATTTGCCATGGTTCATATTCTACCGATACAGTACCTGAATTCCATTCTTCAAAAAACAAAGTAAAAGTATTGAGAAGTGTATCATAATCATTATAGTGATTTTGCCAAAGATACGCTGAAGTTATTGTTTCCCAAGCATAATTATCCCATTCCAAGAAGTGGGAATTAATTCCCCAAGACTCTGCATAAATTACAACCTCACGAGCTAAGGAAAACATTTCTTGGGAATACAATTCGTAATCTGCTTTACTGAGTTTTTTAGAAAACACTGGTGGAGTTGCTTTATATGAATTAGTTTCTTCAAAAAGTTGAGAGGAGATTTCTTCTTTTTCGCAACTTGAAATGAAAAATATAACGAGGAGAGATATTAAAATTTTTGTTTTCATAAAATGAATAATTTAAAAGTTTAAAAAAGACTATTTTTCCAATTGTTTGATCATATCTAACTCTGCTTTGTCCTTTAATCGGCTGCCACCTGCCAGACCCTGCCTGGAAAAGGTGGCAGTTGTTCGATCAAACATATTCTTCCCCAGCCAAAAAATATATTTGTTGTGCAACAAGGCGCAAACTGATTGCGAAATAAAAGGGTGTGCGCATGATCGTGCGTACAACCAACAAACTGCCGGTTTAAGCCTGTAAGCCACTTCTGCCTGTAATTTATTAGGGGAGGTGGTAATGACTTGTATATCAGGGTTATACAAAAGTTTGATCATGCAAACAACCAAGCATGCAAACAATTTGTTTGGGGCAGAAAAACTTAGGGTGTGGGTGTTGGCCAGCCTCATAGGCTTCTTTTTTCGGTTGTAAATATAAAAACATCTTTTTAAGAAAGCAAATATTTTTTACATGACATTTCATCTTTTAAGAGGGTAAATTTCTTGATCCGGCTGTTTAAAGTGTATTGGAATACTACTAGAATCAATATATTTGACTATGATGTCGTATTGGTGCCTGAATAAATCAAGGTTGAAATTCCCTTTTTAGAAAGCCCCGCATCTTTTTACATATCTATGAAAGCTTACCTTTGAAGAATGAATTATCCCTGGGGCGATCAAAGGCGGTTCAACAGCTACACTGCTTATTTCAGAAAGATTTTTGGCGGACGAGTACAAAAAATCAGTCTGGATGCTGGTTTTACCTGTCCTAATCGCGATGGAAGCAAGGGAGTTGGCGGATGCACTTTTTGCGTCAATGATGCCTTTAATCCATCTTACTGCCAGCCCTCAAAATCAATCACCCGGCAATTGGAAGAGGGTAAGGCGTTTCACCAAAAACGTTATCGGCGAGCGAGTAAATACCTGGCTTATTTTCAGGCTTATTCCAATACCTATGCTGATTTGGAAACCTTGCAAAAGCGTTATCGGGAAGCACTTTCGGTTGAAGGAGTTGTAGGTTTGGTGATTGGCACACGGCCTGATGTGGTGGATGAGGAAGTGCTCAGGCTGCTGGCCGAAATCCAAAAAGAAAAATATGTGATGGTTGAATATGGCCTTGAAAGCATTTATGATCAAACACTTAAACGAATCAACCGGGGGCATGATTTTGCAGCATCCGGCAATGCAATCCAAAAAACGGCTGCGATGGGGATTCCGGTCGGAGCGCATCTTATTTTTGGCCTGCCGGGTGAATCACAACAGATGATGTTGGATGCTGCGGACGTTTTATCAAATTTGCCGCTTACAACAATCAAATTTCATCAATTGCAGCTGTTCAAAAACACAGCCATGGCCGAAGCATACAAACAAAATCCCGATTGCTTTCAGCTTTTCGACCTTGAAAGTTACATTGATTTTGTTGTTTCTTTTACCGAAAGGCTGAATCCGGCCATTGTGATTGAGCGATTTGCAGGGGAAGTGCCGCCGCGTTTTCTGATTTCTGCACCTTTTGGAACACTTCGCTATGATGCTGTTTTACAACGCATAGAAAAAGAATTAGAAAATCGTGACACTTTTCAGGGTAAAAAATTCTTTGCTCCCAAAAAAGTTTTGTAATTTGGCAGACGCAAATGAAAGTTTGTAAAACTTTAAATTTTGAATTATTTTTGTATCAATCAACATTTTACTTAACTTAAATTTATCATTATGAGAAAATTTACTTTTTCAATGATCACATTACTGGCTTTTGTGCTTACTGCATTCAGTGTACAGGCGCAAAACCGCGATGTCGTTTATGAAGACGACTTTGAAA
>DJWN01000024.1:27349-28199 GCA_002440975.1 Bacteroidales bacterium UBA6229 | reverse complement strand
GTAATATTTTATTTGTACAATTTTAACTTAATTTTGTACAAAATTCAACTGATTATGAAGCCTGTAAACTTTCTAACCGTATTGTTTTTATTTATTGCATTTCAGGGAATTGCTCAAAAAAACACCTTTAAAAGCTCTGATCCTCAACCAAAGGTAAAATCAATGACTGAGAAGCATTATCTGATTAATGCTAATCAGGAAGCTGGTAAGCAATTAATTCTATCGCATTATTACAAAAACAGTTTCGATGGTTTTGGTAACCGCATTCATGACAGAGAATATGATTCCGCAGGGAATCTTATCAAGGTTTATAATTATTACAACACTGGTAATCTGCGTAATAAACTTGAACTTTTAGACGAAAGCGAGAATTTAGTTCGCACGATTGAATATGTTTATAACGAAGACGGCCTGCTGGAATACGATCAAAGCTATGATGGAAACGGCAATCCTGAAAAACGTTTTGTATATAGCTACGACGACAATGGTAAGGTGCGAGAAGATTATAGCTATGACAACAACAATGAGTTTCACATGAAGTTTACTTATACCTACAATTTCAAAAACGAGGTTGATCGGAACTTCAGATTTGATAGCAAGGGTAATTTATTTGAAATCAGAAATTATACTTATGATCAGAATGGTAATATGATTTCAGAGAAAGTGACTGATAAGGATGGGAATCCGATCAAAACAAATAGTTTTCAGTATGTTTACGATAAGAAAGGCAATTGGACCGAAAAGACGATTCATAAATCCGGAAAACCCATAATACTAATCAAGCGGGAGCTGGTTTATTAGGGTTTAATCCTTTTTAATACAAAATATCACTGTTGTCCGGTAAAAATAA
>DJWN01000024.1:0-27327 GCA_002440975.1 Bacteroidales bacterium UBA6229 | reverse complement strand
TTACAATTTAGGAAAAAGTCCCGTACGTACGGGACGACATAATATTTTTACCGGACAACAATGACAAAATATCTCACTATTTTTCGGCTGTATTGTGCAGGGCGGTTTGTAAAGTTTTGATGAGGTTGATATTTGAAATTTTTCTCAACGAACCGCTATCTGCAAAACTTATGCTTCCGTTTTCTTCCGAAACAATAATGGCGACAGCATCGCTCTGCTCGGTCATGCCCAGTCCGGCACGATGTCGCAAACCCGGCCTTCCCGGAAGATCAAGTTTTTTTGTTACAGGCAAAATGCATCCGGCAGCTTTTATTCTGTTGCCTGTGATAATCACAGCACCATCATGCAAAGGTGTGTTTTTATAAAAAAGTTGTTCTATCAGAGCCTGACTTACATTAGCATCTATTTGCACCCCGCTCTGAGCAGTTTGAAAAAGTTCGTTTTGCCTTGTTATCACGATTAATGCGCCTGTTTTTTTCTCAGCCATCGAAATACAGGCATTGGCAATGCTTACTAAATCAATATGTTGTTCACTTTTAAATCTCAAAAAACCCCAGGAAAACCACGGGCTAAAACGCTTAACAAATCCGGGCGTTCCCAAAGCAAGTAAAAACTGTCTTATTTCCGGTTGAAAGATGATGATCAGGGCAATAAAACCAACGCTGACAAATGCACCTAAAATATCACCAAGCAACTCCATTTGCAGTGCTGATACAACTTTCCAGATCAGGAAAACCGCCACAATCCCCAGAAAGATATTGATGGCAACAGTGCCTCTCAGCAAATAATAAAGTCCATATAGTAGTCCTGCAACAAAGATTATGTCGATGACATCAATAAAGCGCAAATCAATAAATAGGAGAAAAAATAAGTTCAACATTGTTTATTGTGTAGTAAAAAAATGCCAATTTAATTTAAACAAGCAAAGTTAATCATTCTGTTCATGTAATACCTGCTTCATAAATTGCCAAAGTTTTATGCATTCTGCGGCTTCTTTCACATCGTGCACACGCAGGATTGTAGCACCTTGTTGCAAAGCCCAGCTATGCAAAACAGAGGTGCCATTCAAAGCATTGTCAGTGTCATTTCCTAATACTTTTCGAATCATTGATTTACGTGAAACTCCTACTAGAATAGGAAAATCCCAGGGATTGAAGCGTTCAAATCCTGTAAGCATGTTGTAATTGGCGGCCAATGACTTACCAAACCCAAAACCTGGATCAAGCACGAGCTGTGTTGCACCCAGTTTTAAGAGTTTGTTTACCTGTTTTTCAAAAAACTGCCTCACATTTTCAATTATTTCATCTGCTTTGAGGGTATGATTGTGCGTGGTTTCGGGTGTGCCAACAAGATGCATCATCACATAAGGAATATTGTTGTCGGCAATAAAAGCAAACATATGCTCGTCAAAAGTGCCACCCGAAATGTCATTGATCATGCTGGCTCCCTCAGCAATCGCTTGTCTGGAAACAGATTGGCGATAAGTGTCAACAGAAATCCAGGTTTCAGGAAAGTTTTTGTGAAGCAATTGTAAAGGTTCGAGCAATCGATCAGCTTCTTCTTCAGCCGTCACAAAATCAGATCCAGGTCGTGTAGAAACGGCACCCAAATCGAGGCAATGTGCACCGTCCTCAAGCATTTGGTCTGCCTGCCTGATTAGTTGATCAAAGTGTTGAATTCGACTGCCTTTGTAAAATGAATCCGGTGTCAGGTTGATTATTCCCATGACTACGACTTCGCTTATATCAAGCGTTTTTCCATTAAAAGCGAGTTTTTGGTCTGGCAAAAATTTGCTATTTTTACCGGCGATTTGCCGAAAAGTAAAGGCCGATTGCATTCCTTTTTTTAGGCAAATTTAAACTTTTGTATTCAACACATACTTATTATTTATGGCCGATACTGCCAAACAATATCAGCAAATTATTGAAAAATGTGCTGACTTATTTCAACGAAAATTACAGGATTATGGTGCTGCCTGGCGGGCTTTGCGACCTTCATCGGTAACTGATCAGCTTTATATCAAAGCCAAAAGGATAAGAAGTATTCAGGAGAAGAAGGCGCAAAAAATCGAGGACAATATTGCTGATGAATTTATTGGGCTTGTAAATTATGCTGCTATGGCTATCATCCAGCTCGAATATGGTGCTGTGGTCGAAATAGATTTGTCGAACGAACAGGCCATTGCTGCCCATCAAAAAGTGCTGAACGAGGCTTTTGAGTTGATGAATAATAAAAATCATGATTATGACGAGGCCTGGCGGAATATGCGAATCAGTTCGTTTACAGATATAATTTTAGTTAAATTGCTTAGAATAAAGCAGATAGAAAATAATGAAGGCATAACAATTGCGTCTGAAGGAGCTGAATCAAATTATTTTGATATCATTAATTATGCTGTTTTTGCGCTGATTTTGTTAAATGAGAAAAATAATATTTAAGCAGGTATGAATCGAGTGCTCAGAAACATTAGTCGTTGGCTAGTTGGTATAGTTTTTATTTTTTCGGGTTTTGTAAAAGGAGTGGACCCACTAGGCACAGCTTATCGTATTGAGGATTATTTTATCGCTTACGGAACGGAATGGGCTTCGTTTTTGTCGGTTGGCTTATCTGTTTTTTTATCAACAGTAGAGTTTGTTCTCGGACTTGCACTGATAAGCGGGATGCGTATGCAATTGGTTTCGAAAGTGTTATTATGGATGATGATCTTTTTCACAGGACTCACTTTTTATGATGCACTTTACGAACCCGTGCCTGATTGCGGTTGTTTTGGCGATGCCATCAAGTTGACTAATTGGGAAACCTTTTACAAGAATATTGTTTTAATATTTTTTGTGCTAGTCATTTTTTTTAGTCGTAAAAAGTTTAAAATCAATCTTCCCAAATCAATTCAAACACTTGTTTTATTCTTGTATTTTGCCGGATTTGGATATTTTTCGGTGTACAACTACAACCATCTTCCCATGTTGGATTTCAGAGCCTGGAAGGTTGGCAAACAAATGAACCCTGATGGGGAGCAGGAAACGCTGGTTTACCTTACGTATCAGAATAAAACTACAGGCGAACAAAAGGAATATCTCTCGCCTGACTATCCCTGGAATGATAGCGTTTGGCTGGCCAGCTGGGAGTTTGTCGATCAAAGAACCGAAGTGGTGGGCGAGCTTGCAGATCATGGCTTATTTGCCGAAGACGAAAATGGCAATGACATGACCTCCGTAATATTGGATTCGCCATATATTTTCGTTGTTGTTGCCTATGATCTGTCTAAAGTTACGGCCAGTACCTTTGATAAGATAGCCGCAATTGACGCCATAGCTTCTGCAGATGGAAATGGGATTATCTGGCTTACCTCAACTTTGCCTGATGAAGTAAATGCAATGAGTGAGCAGCATCCCGAACTTTATGAGGTATATTATGCCGATGATATTGTGCTGAAGACAATGGTGAGATCAAACCCTGGTTTAATCCTTATGGATCAGGGTGTTGTGAAGCAAAAATGGCATCATAACGATTTCCCCCAAGGGGAGGAGCTAAGGCAATTGTTTAATCAAGTTTCGGAATAAAAACTACTCACAAATGGGATCCTACATATTGCGTAAATTATGGTATGGCTTGATTGTCCTGTTTGGTGTTGTTAGTTTGGTTTTTGTTTTGTTCACGATTTTGCCAGGCGACCCTGCCCGGATGATGCTCGGACAGCGGGCAGATCAGGAAGCTGTGGATGCCATACGCAATGAGCTGGGGTTGAATCAGCCGCTCATCATGCAATATCTGAATTACCTGAATGATTTATCCCCTGTTTCGTTTCATACCACAAAAGAAGAAAATTCTTCCTGGTATTTTGATAAGCAGAAATACAGCAATTCTGTAGTATTAATTCCTTTTCAATCAGATGTGATCGTATTAAAGACGCCCTGGTTGAGAGAATCCTTTCAAACCAAAAAAAAGGTGACCGCCATGCTTGCAGAGGCATTCCCTAAAACCTTGTTGCTGGCTGGTATTGCAGTGGGTTTGGCCTTTAGCTTGGGTTTATTGTTGGGTTTTGTAACTGTTGTTGTAAACAAGGACTGGTTTAATCAATTTATTTTGGTTTTCACAAGCCTGGGAATGGCTGTTCCTTCGTTTTTTGCAGCTATTTTAATGGCCTGGATTTTTGGCTATTTGTTATCGGATTACACTGGATTGGATATGTTTGGGAGCCTTTACGAAGTGGATGATTATGGAAGCGGGGCCAGTTTACAGCTAAAAAATTTAATCTTACCAGCTATCACTCTGGGCATAAGGCCATTGGCAATCGTAACCGAGCTTACCCGAACTTCACTCAACGAAGTAATGGGCATGGATTTTATTCGCACCGCAAAAGCAAAAGGTTTGTCAGCTTCGCGTGTGATGGGATTTCATGCCTTGCGAAATGCCTTGAATCCGGTTGTTACTGCGGTTTCGGGCTGGTTTGCATCGCTGCTGGCAGGGGCGGTTTTTGTGGAATATGTTTTTGATTGGAAAGGAATAGGGATGTTGATCGTGGAGGCACTCGAAAAATATGATCTTCCATTAATTATGGGAGCTGTGTTGTTGATTGCTGTTATCTTGATTTTTATTAATATTTTTGTAGATATTATTTATGGGATACTGGATCCCCGAATTCGTTTAGCTTAAATACTCTAACAACTTAAAAAATTGGTTATGCGTAAGAAAATTGTAGCCGGTAACTGGAAGATGAATCTTTCGTTTCACGAGGCCGAAGCCCTCATTCATAATTTGATGGACGAGCTTGAAGAAGCCAAGCCAACAGCAGAAGTCATCATTTGTCCTTCCTTTCCGTTCATCGAAATGGCAACGGATTATATGGAAGAACATCTTTTTAAGGTAGGTGCGCAAAATATCAGCCCTTTCGATTCTGGTGCTTACACTGGCGAGGTTTCTGCTGCAATGCTGGCCTCAATGGATGTAACACATTGTATTTTAGGACATAGCGAGCGCAGGAAATATTTCAATGAGGATGATAAGATGTTAACAATCAAAGTTAACCAGGCACTTGCTAACAAGTTGATTCCAATTTTTTGTGTTGGAGAATCCCTTCCTGAACGGGAATCAGGAAAGCATCTTGAGGTAGTCAGAAGACAGGTGCGTCACGGACTTTTTCATCTGGATACAGATGAATTTGCCAAGGTGATCATCGCCTACGAGCCGGTATGGGCTATCGGAACGGGCATGACGGCAAGTCCCGAACAAGCCAAAGACATGCATTCCTATATCCGCACACTTATTGCCGAACGCTATGGTGACGAAGTGGCAAAAGCCACAATGATTTTATATGGCGGGAGCTGTAATTCGGAAAATGCACTTGAAATTTTTTCGCAGGAAGGTGTTGATGGCGGCCTGATTGGTGGTGCTTCGCTTAAGGCTGAGGAGTTTATTTCCATTTGCAAACAGGCTTCAATGCAAGATGTCTGATTACCTCGAACTTGAGTTTTCGCTGCCAGAATCGGAAGCCCAAAAAGAAATTCTTACTGCCTTGCTTGCCGGAGCCGGATGCGATAGTTTTATGGATGATGAAATGTTCTTCAAGGCGTATTGTCCTGAAGGACATTTCGTTAGATATGAAATTGAAGAGGTGCTTTCGACGACTGACCTTAAGGAAATTCGTTTGTTAGCAGTAAGAAAACTTCCTGATGAGAACTGGAATGCCAACTGGGAAGCTGCTTACGAAGATGTAGTCATTGAGGGAAAATGCCGAATCAGGGCACCTTTTCATCAAGCTTCCGGCTTGTATGATTACGAGCTTGTGATAGCACCCAAAATGTCGTTTGGTACAGCCCATCACGAAACCACATCCCAGATGATTGCCCTGATGCTTGAGCTGGATTTTAAAGATCGCAACTTGTTGGATATGGGTTCAGGAACAGCAGTTCTGGCAATACTGGCCGAAAAATTGGGAGCCAAGAAGATCGTTGCTATTGATAATGACGAATGGGCATATAACAATGCACTGGAAAATACTGCCCTTAACAATTGTCGTAATATTTCGGTGGAGCTGGGTGATGCATTGACTATTGGAGAGCGAAACTTTGATATCATTCTGGCTAATATCAACAGAAATATCCTGCTTGAAGACATGCGGTTTTATGTGAAAGCACTCAATCCGGATGGCTTTATTCTATTCAGTGGATTTTATTTACCTGATTTAGAACTTATTAAACAAAAGGCTGAAGAGTTGGGACTAACTTTTCAAAAAAAATTAGAAAAAAATAATTGGGTGGCAGTTGTTTTTAAAAGCTAATAAAAATACCATGGTTAAACGCTTCACAAGAAGCATAGTACTGATTTTATTTGTGCTGCTGACACTAAATTTATCAGGTCAGGAAGAGCGATATTTTGAAGAGGATTCTGATGTTTTTATTCAGCAGATTGCCGGTTTATTAGGTGAAACTTCAAATAAGACGTATCAAAAACAAGGTGAAGCCCTGATGCAAGCTTTTCTGCCTCGCTGGCAGGCAGGACGTTTTTTGAAGAGGGAGAAAGACCTGATAAAAGATATCAGTGAAATCCTGCATCAGAAAAATTATAGAAATTATCCTTATTTCTTTGATTTTTTTAAAGCATTAAATGCACTGGCGAGCAGTAGTCACAAAGAAAGAAGCGTCATAAATTGGTTGTCATTTACTAAGCAAACACTTGAAAACGAATCGCAACGAACTTTTGGTTCGCATCTGGAATATTCAATTAAATTGCTGATCGACCAATTGATTTCCGACCGTGGATCTACCTCATGGTTTTTGCGAAATGCCAGCTTCCATTTTGCTTCCGATACCGCACTGATATTACAGGTCGAGAAAGCCGATCTGGTATGTGCGAGTCGTCGTGATAGTTCTCTAATTTTGAATACATCTGGAATATTTTATGCCTCAGACAATCGTTGGAAGGGTCAGGGCGGATACACCGTTTGGTGGCGTTTTGGCATTGACGAAAAAGACTTGCAGCTCCAGTTTCGTGATTATTCTGTTGACCTGTCGCAGTCAGAATACAGTGCCGACTCGGTAACATTTTCGTACGGAAAATTTTTTAACTTTTCGATGCTTGGTCGTTTTGAAGACAAAGTTTTTAGCAGTCCGCCGGGCAACAGGACTTCTTATCCCAGATTTTATGCCTATTTCAACGATTATGAATTGAAACAGATATATAAGAACATTTCCTATCGGGGAGGCTTTATGATGGAGGGTGCCACAGTAAAAGGCTCCGGGAATGGAAAACGAAAAGCCCGGCTTGAGTTTTATCAGGATGAAAAGCTAAGAGTTGTTCTGCAATCTTCCGAATTTGTTATGATGCAGGGTAAAATAGTTTCAAACAGTGCCGTTGTATTAATTCCGTTGGAACAGGATTCACTTTATCATCCTGCCGTTCACCTGCAGTACGACGATCAGTCGCGCAGGTTAATCTTGTATCGTACCGAAACCGGACTAGCCGATAGCCCTTTTTTTGATTCTTTTCATAAGCTGGATATACATTTTGAAGCACTCTACTGGATGATTGATAAGCCTGATCTCTACTTTCGTCAGTTGGAAGGAACACGGGCTGAAAGTACCGGCTTTCTGCAATCGATGAATTATTTTTCCTTTTCTGATTTCGATCGGCTTAGACTAATTGATAATCAGCATCCTATGTATTCTATTGAAAACTATCTAAAGGCTTATGGAAGAGAAAATGATATTCAGTTGAGTTGGTATGCTGATTTTATTAAAAAGCCACAGGAACAAGCACTTACGCAGTTACTGAGATTGGCGGCCGGTGGCTACTTGGTTTATGATCCTGATACACAGATTGCAATATTGAACGAAAGGTTTTCGAATACCCTCAGGGCCAGAAGTGGTGATGTTGACTATGATGTCATCCGGATAAACAGTTTTACCTCTGCTTTGAAGCCGAATGTTAAGATGAATCTTGACAGCCTGATACTCAATGTTTCAGGTGTAAAGGAAGTTGTGCTGAGTAATGCCCAACGGGTACGAATTTTTCCGGAAGAGGAATTTGTTGCGATTGGGGCTAACCGCGATTTTACATTCTCAGGTTTTGTGGGAGCCGGCTTATTTGAATTTTACACACAAGAGTCGAGTTTTGATTATGATGAGTTCAAAATAAACCTTACACAAGTTGATTCACTTTCATTTTTTGTACCTCTATTCAACCAGCCTGAGCGAGCCGATGGAAGTCGCGATTACGTAAGGGTCGAGAACGTGATCTCTAATATTTCAGGAACCCTTTACATTGATCAACCTGACAATAAATCCGGTAATAAACAGTCGCCTCAATTCCCGATTTTCGACAGCAAGAATGAGTCGTATGTTTACTTTCAACGGCCCACAATCAATGATAACCGCCTGCTCAAAGAGGATTTTTATTACGTTGTAAATCCATTTGAGATTGATAGCCTGGACGATTTTAAGACGGATTATTTACTTTTTGAAGGCTATTTGAACTCTGCTGGAATTTTCCCCGCTATCGCCGAACCTTTGGTTGTATTACAAGATTATTCTTTAGGCTTTGCACACCAATCAACAGACTCTTTGCCAATGTACAGTGAAAAAGCGTTTTATACTGAAAGTATTTTCTTGAGTAATCAGGGTTTTTGGGGAAATGGTGCACTGACTTATGGAACAAGTGAAACGCGTGCTGATAGTTTTGTCTTCTATCCCGATGAGGTAAGGGCCTTGGCAAATCGGTTTGAAATGCTTGAGCAGGAAGAACCACTGTCTTTTCCGCAGGCTCAATCCGATACCATACAGTTTACCTGGCTGGCAGATACAAATCTGGTCATATTACAAACAGTTCAGAATCCTTTGGTCTTATATAATAATGTGATCTTTGAAGGAACTGCACGGCTTAGTCCGGCGGATATGAAGGCAGAAGGAGTTCTGAATTTTGGTCAGGCTAATATGGCTTCTGAATATTTTCATTTTAATCAGTCGGCCTTTCATGCCGATACTTCTGATTTCAGGCTGCATACTGCACTCGAAGGCAAACCTGCTTTTGTTGCTATGAAGTATGATGCTTTTGTTGATTTTAAAAACCGTGAAGCCTATTTTGAAAACACCGGCAATCCAAGTGCGTTATCATTTCCATATAATAGTTATATCTGTACTTTGGATGAAGCAAACTGGCTGATGGATAAGGATCAGGTCGAACTGAAAAACATTACCTTCCAGCAACAGATTGATATCGATTCACTTACTTATGATCAGTTGATTGATCTCAATTTGGTGGGTTCCGAATTCATTTCGGTTCATCCCGATCAGGATTCCTTGTCATTTTTTAGCATGAAGGCCAACTATGATCTAAAGACGTACGCGATTGAAGCAAGGGATGTTAAAATTATCAAAACCGCTGACGCCGCGGTTTTTCCAGATGATGGGCTGGTTCGAATTCTCGAAGGAGCACGAATGGAAACATTCAAGAAAGCATACATCATTGCTGATACTGCAAACCGGCAACATCATTTTTCGAATGCTGAAGTCACTATTTTTGGTCGCAGGCAATATGAGGCATCAGGAGAATATAACTACATGGATTATAAAGAGAATATATTTCCAATTTATTTTTCAGCCGTTTTTCCTGATGAATCAGGCGTAACCACAGCAAGTGGCACTATCGAAAAGTCAGAGCTATTTAAGTTAAGTCCTCATTTTAGTTATGCCGGCAAGGTGTTTTTAAAGGCCAATGAACCCTTACTAAGCTTCGATGGTGCATTCAGACCCGAATATGCCTGTAATCAGGATGAAACCTCATGGGTACGCTTCAGTTCGACTCTTGATCCCAAGGATATTCGTATTTTACTTGATACCAGTTTGTATAGCGAATATGGCGATCGACTTCAGGCCGGATTATACTATGATCCGCTTGGCCAGAAGTATTACAGTACCTTTTTGAGTCCGGCAAGGTCGTCAAACACCTTTAGTGTCAATACTGCATCTGGCTTTTTATGGTACGACAGAACAAACAATTCCTTCAGGCTGGAGGCAGAGAATAAAAACAATAATTCTTCAACACTCGAATTGGCCGTAAATCGCTGTTTGATCAAAGGGAAAGGTGAACTCAGAACAGGATTAAATCTGCCTTTGGTCGATCTTAAGCAAGTTGGAACATACGAGCACCTCCTGATTCCTGACAGTACACTTCTTAGTACAACAGTGGTTTTTGATTTTATGTTCGATGAAAAACTACTTCAAATGATGGCTGACAGCATCAATAAATCTGCCCAAAAAGGAGCTCAATTGAGCCAGAGTAATTATTTATACACACTTGGGCTGTTAGCGAGTAATGATGAAATGAACAGGGTGCAGTCAGAATTGAATTTGTATGGGGCTGCCCGCCGGATTCCGGATGTATATCAAAAAAGTTTGGTATTCAATAATTTAGACATGAGTTGGGATACTGAGCGAAGCGCATTTATTTCACATGGTGAGTTGCGTATTGCGAATGTGCTTCGAAATCAGGTGAATAAGAGCCTTAACGGATTGGTTGTGTTTGAAAAAGGAAGGGCAGGGGATGCCGTAACTTTTTATTTGCAACCCAGCCAATCTGAGTGGTATTATTTTCATTATGAGAATGGCATAATGCAGGCAATTTCTTCATCACAGGCATTTAACGAAAGATTGCTCGAGCTGAAACTGGAGAAGAGAATGCTGGAAGATGAGGCTTCTGATTTTATTTATGAATTTGTGATAGCCTCCAAACGAAGTGTGGTTGATTTTATCAGGCGTTACCAATTGAATTGATTATGGATTCTAACTTAATATTAGGCAATATACTACCAGTTCTGGCGGGTTATTTGATCGGCTCAATACCAACAGCGGTATGGGTAGGAAAATTATTCTATGGCAAGGATGTAAGGCTCGAAGGTTCTGGCAATGCAGGTGCAACAAACACCATAAGAGTGCTCGGTTTGGTGGCCGGTATTCCGGTATTGTTGATAGATGTGTTTAAAGGACTCGCCTCCATTTTGCTAATTGAGCCACTTAATTCGCTTAGTGGAGGATCAGAAATTACACCCTGGCTACAATTATTGGTGGCTACCGCTGCAGTTTTGGGACACACCTTTCCGGTTTTTGCCGGCTTCAGAGGAGGCAAAGGTGTTGCAACTTTGCTTGGGATTGGATTTGGTTTGTATCCGTGGGCAAGCCTTTTAGCTCTGATCACCTTTATCATTGTGCTGTTGATCAGCAAATATGTTTCCTTGTCAAGTATATCGGCCGGACTTGCATTTCCCTTATTTGTAATCTTTCTCTTTCCGCCCGGGCATTTTGTTTTTATCCTGCTGGCTGTTGCCGTTGCAGTTTTTCTGCCCATAACACATCGCAAAAATATCCGCCGATTGATAAATGGTACCGAATCGAAATTCACCGGAAACAAGGCAAATCAAAAGGATTGATAAAATGTTTGTAAAACTTTTTGGATAAGGGTATCCAACGCTGTCAAAATTCTTATTTTTACACTTTAAAACATTCGACATTATGAAATTTATAATTTCCAGCTTAAAGTTATTGAAAAGCATACAGGCTCTGGGAGGAGTAATTGGTTCAAACAATACGCTGCCTATCCTCGATGATTTTCTTTTTAGTCTTTCTGATGGTGAGTTGCGCATTACAGCCTCCGATCTTGAAACAACGATGATGATCAGTTTAAAACCTGATATGCAAGAAGGTACAGGGGATGTCACCATCCCGGCCCGTTTGCTGTTGGATATCATGAAAACTTTTCCTGATATTCCGGTCACCATTCATGTGAAACCGGAAAATCTGATGGTTGAGCTCACCGCAGGCGAAGGCCATTATAAACTATCAGGTCATAAGAGTGACGAATTTCCTCAGACTCCGGTACTGGAAGACCCAACAACAATGAATCTTTCTGCAGAAATTTTAGCAAATGGTTTTGAAAAAACGATTTTTGCTACCGGAAATGATGAGCTGCGTCCGGTGATGTCTGGTGTTTTGATTGAGCTCTCGGAGGATTATCTCACCTTTGTGGCTACCGATGCTCATAAGCTTGTAAGGTATCGGAGGATTGACGTGAAAACGGAGCAAAATGCAGCCTTTATCCTGCCCAAAAAGCCAATAAATCAATTGAAGAACCTGCTTTCAGCAAAAAGTGAAGGTGATGTGACCCTGGAATTTAATCAAAAAAATGCCTCCTTCAGCTTCGATAATGTTAAGCTGGTTTGCCGTTTGATTGAAGGTAAATATCCTAATTACGAAGCCGTAATCCCTACAACAAATCCTAATAAATTAAGCATCGACCGCATTTCATTGCTCAATTCAATCAGAAGGGTAGCTATTTTTTCAAACAAAGCCACCCATCAGGTTCGGTTTAAAATTACGGGTCAGGAACTTATGCTTTCGGCCGAGGACCTTGATTATTACAATGAAGCACGCGAAAGATTGAGCTGTAGTTATGAGGGTGATGATATGGAGATTGGATTTAATTCAAGATTTTTCCAGGAAATGCTCAATAATATGGAAACCGATAATGTACAACTCGAGATGTCGGCACCCAATAGGGCAGGAATTCTGGTTCCTGTTAATAATGAAAACAAAGAAGAAGATATTTTAATGTTGATCATGCCAGTCATGCTCAACAAATGATTATCGGTTCTAGTTGTGATGCCCCCGGAATTTTTTTCGGGGGTTTTTTGTTTTAGGACAGAATTATTTGCTTTATCACCGAACCAGACTAATAATATATTGTTCTTTGATCAACCTTAAATAAACAAAATGAATTTACAAACCAAATTAACACTGAGCCTGTTAGTGCTGATATCGTTTATATCATCCTGCACAACCATACCGCAAAGCACTTCAGATCACGAAAGCAGATTGCTTATTGAAAAATCATTCGGGAATGGCATCGTGTTGGAGTTTCATTTTGAAAAGGGTAAACACCATAACCATCCCAGTTTTGCCATTTGGATCGAAAGCCTGGAGGGTGAGCTGATTCAAACGATTTATGTAACACAATCTGTTGCAACCAGATATTATGCGTATGGTGATGCAAGAGATGGCAGTTGGCTAAAAGTTCCGGATCCTGCTGCACGGCCGGCTTCATTGCCTTATTGGCTGCATCGGAGAGAAATTGGAGTAGCCGGTCAGCTGCCTGATCCTGATAATCCCTTGCCTGATGCATATACCGGCGCAACTCACACAGCATCTTTTAATATGTTGGCAGAAACGAAGGAATCTTTACCTGATCGCTTTAAAGTGTTGGCGGAAGTTAATCAGCCCTGGGATTGGAACGGGTATTGGACAAACGATAAGTTTGAAAACGAAGCTGAATACCGCACTTCGGCACAACCGGCATTGATTTATGCTGTTGAAGTGGATCTTAATGAGCCGTAAAATATGTATTACTTAAATCCGGTTGGTCACAGCCATTATTCAGGAGCCGATGGGAAGCTCTATTCAAATTTAAAAACTTTTACAACAGCTTTGGAAATATTTGAATCAATCACATTGAAAATCAAGAAGTAATGAATAAGATATTGATCATTATAGTTGGGTTGACAGCTTTGGTGTTTCAATTGAGTGCCCAAAATGCAGTGGTAAGCGGACGAGTGATTGATCAAACAAGTAACGAGCCGTTACCATTTGCCAATGTGGTTGTAAAAGGCACCAAAACAGGAGCTACAACCGATTTTGATGGTGAATTTACAATTGCCGGAATCAGTCCTGGATTTGTAACACTTGAAGCTACTTATGTTGGATATAAAAATGCAGTTTCTGACGAGATTCAACTAACAAATGCCAAAACAGAGTATGTAATCATTAGCATGGAAAATGCCGGCATCGCCCTTCAGGAAGTGGAGGTAAAAGCTAATCCGTTTGTCAGAACAAAAGAAAGCCCGCTCTCGTTGCAAAAAATTGGTGTTAGCGAAATAGAGACCAGTCCGGGGAGTAATCGCGATATTTCTCGTGTGATACAGTCCTTGCCAGGTGTTGGGTCCGGTGTTTCTTTTCGCAACGATATCATTATCAGAGGGGGAGGTCCCAGCGAGGCAGTTTTTTTTCTGGATGGTGTTCAAATACCTACGATCAATCACTTTGCCACGCAAGGTTCATCTGGTGGGGCAATCGGGATTTTGAATGCTGATTTTATCAGTGCTGTAGATTTTTATTCTGGTGCTTTTCCGGCTAATCGTTCCAATGCCCTGAGTGCTGTTTTTGAATTTACTCAAAAGGAGGGTAACAAAGAAAAAACCCGATTTCGCGGAACTGTGGGTGCCTCCGAATTAAGCCTGACACTGGATGGCCCGGCTGGTGAAAAGTCTAACTATATCTTCTCGGTTCGGCGTTCGTATCTTCAGTTTCTGTTTGATGTGATTGGCTTACCATTCTTGCCCACCTTCAACGATTATCAGTTTAAATGGAAGACGCGATTTGATACACACAATGAATTTACTATCGTAAGTATTGGAGCATTAGATCAGTTTAAGCTGAATACCGGTATTAAAAATCCTACTGAGGAGCAAGAATATATTTTAACCTATCTTCCTGTAAATGAGCAATGGTCGTATGCGATTGGTGCCGTTTATAAGCATTACAAACAAAAGAGTTTTCAAACGTTGGTGCTCAGTCGCAATATGTTAAATAATATTAGTTATAAGTATCCTGAAAATGATGAGAACAGAGCTCGTATTTTGGATTATAAATCGCAGGAAACAGAAAACAAGATCCGATATGAAAATAACATTCGCTGGGGTGATTATAAGTTTGTTTATTCTGTTGGTGGCACTTACGCTAAATATTTTAATAGGACAAACCAGCAGATTTTTATTGGAAACGAGCTCACTACGCTGGATTATGAAACAGATCTCGACCTTTTAATGGCTGGAGGTTCAGCGCAAATCAGCAGGAATTTCTTCAATGATCGCTTGACGCTTTCGGCAGGATTACGAACTGATTTCAACAATTATAGTACTTCCATGAGCAACCCGATGGATCAGTTGTCGCCTCGTTTTTCGGTTTCCTATGTTTTATCTGATCAATGGGCAGTAACCGCCAACACCGGTCGTTATTATCAACTGCCTGCGTACACAACTTTAGGTTTCAGGAACAATGCGGGTGATCTGGTGAATAAGGAAAACGAGCTGAAATATATTGGTGCGAATCATTTTATCGGGGGACTTCAGTTTATTCCTCGCGAAGATGTATTCTTCTCGTTAGAAGGGTTTTTCAAGCAATACAACCAATATCCGTTTTCTGTAAATGATTCGATAAGTCTGGCTAACAAAGGAGCTGATTATGGTGTATTGGGTAACGAAGAAGTGCGATCCACAAGCAAAGGCAGGGCTTATGGTTTTGAGTTTTTAAACAGGTCGAAGCTGCCATCTGGCCTTAATTTGATATTTTCCTACACCTTTGTTCGAAGTGAATTTGAAGATTTTAACCAAAAACTGATTCCTTCCAGTTGGGATTTCCGACACATCATCTCCCTTACAGCTTCGCAAAATTTCAGCAAAAACTGGATTGCCGGAGTAAAGTGGCGATTTGATGGAGGCCTGCCATTTACGCCATACGATCTGGAAAAGTCTGCCTTAATCTCGGCCTGGGATGCACAAGGCCGGCCTTATTTCGATTTTGCAAGGCTGAATCAATTACGATTAGAGCCTTATCATCAGCTGGATTTGCGGGTGGATAAACGCTATTTTTTCGATCGATGGTCATTGATGGTTTATCTTGATATCCAAAATGTTTACAATTTTAAAGCCAAATTGCAGGATGATGTGGTGAGGGAGAAAGACGCTAACGGAAATTTTATCACTGTTGATAACGATACAAAATATTTGCTCAGAGGAATTGATAACACATCAGGCACAGTTTTGCCTTCGATTGGAATCATGGTAGAATTTTGAAGCTAGCCGGTAGTTTGTTTTATGGTGTTTGGTTTTCTGATGTTTACAGCCATTTTGCCCGGATCAAGTTCGAGCAGATTAAAAACAACCTGCTCATGCACTTGCAATTGATCAGCTAATTCGGCGGTATTAAACCGAAAAATCGCACCACTCAGCTTTTCTTTTACAAATCCATATCCTTTTTGAGGATATATTTCAACAATAAGGCCTTTTCGCATGATATTAAGAATATTGTTTTACGAAGCGATACGAAGGTAAATGGCTTGTTTCAATATGCTTTTAAACTAAAGTTAGCACTTCATTAAAATTGCATCAAAAAAGCCTGTCCTTTGTTTAGGACAGGCTCTTTTTTAGAATGATCCTGGAAAATTACAATATTTGTATTTTTCAATCAGGTTTTATCGAAATTTAAAGCTGGGGGCCGGCAGCAACCAGCCTTCTGCCTTCATCGTTATCAGTATATTTATCAAAGTTGTCGATAAACATTTTTGCCAGGTTTCTGGCTTTTTTTTCCCACTCTCCAGCACTTTGATAAGTGTCGCGCGGATCCAGAATACCATCATCAACGCGTTCGAGTGTTGTTGGAACCTCCAGATTGAAGAGCGGAATGGTTTTCGTTGGTGCCTTGTCGATGCTGCCATCTAAAATGGCATCGATGATGGCTCTTGTATCTTTGATTGAGATTCGTTTTCCGGTTCCATTCCAGCCGGTGTTTACCAGATAAGCCTTGGCACCACTAGCTTTCATTCTTTTCACCAGTTCTATGGCATATTTTGTTGGGTGCAAGGCAAGGAAGGCATTGCCAAAACAGGCTGAGAATGTAGGTTGTGGTTTAGTCACACCCAGCTCAGTTCCTGCAAGTTTGGCTGTGAATCCCGAAAGAAAATGATACTCTGTTTGATCACTGCTAAGTTTTGAAACTGGCGGCAAAACCCCAAAAGCGTCAGCTGTCAGAAAAATGACTTTTGTAGCATGTCCGGCTTTTGACACGGGTTTTACAATATTCTCAATATGATAAATTGGGTAAGATACACGTGTGTTTTCGGTTTTGGAGCTATCAGAAAAATCAATAGAGCCATCTTCGCGAATAACCAGATTTTCCAGAAGTGCATCCCTTTTGATTGCATTAAAGATATCGGGTTCGTTTTCTTTGCTCAGGTTGATACATTTGGCATAACATCCACCTTCGAAATTAAACACGCCATCATCGTCCCAGCCATGCTCGTCATCACCAATCAATGCTCTTTTGGGATCAGCAGAGAGGGTGGTTTTTCCAGTCCCCGAAAGTCCGAAGAAAATGGCTACATCACCATCTTTGCCTACGTTGGCCGAGCAATGCATGGCTGCAATCCCTTTCAGTGGAAGGTAATAATTCATCATGGTAAAAATTCCTTTTTTCATCTCGCCACCATACCATGATCCACCTATCAAAGCCATGCGTTCGGTAAGGTTGAATACAACGAAATTTTCGGAATGCATCCCCATTTCTTTCCAGTTAGGGTTTACTGTTTTTGAAGCGGTAAGTACTACAAAATCAGGTTTAAAAGTCTTGAGCTCTTCATCGGAAGGACGAATGAACATGTTTTTCACAAAATGAGCCTGCCAGGCAACTTCCATCACAAAGCGCACGTTCAGCCGTGTGTCAGGATTTGCACCAGCATAAGCATCCATCACATAAAGTTTTTTCCCGGAAAGCTGATCAGAGGCAATGGTTTTCAATTTTTCCCATTTTTCGGGCTCTAGCGGCTTATTGTCGTTTTTACCTTCTGTAGCCCACCATACAGTGTCTTTTGAAACATCATCCATCACGATGTATTTATCCTTAGGTGAACGACCTGTAAAAATACCTGTATCAACTGACACTGCTCCGGTATCTGTTATTACACCTTTGGCAAAGCCTTCGAGGTTTGGATCTGTTTCGTGCTCGAAAAGAGTTTCGTAGCTGGTGTTGTAGAATACTTCATTGACATCGGTAATACCGTATGAAGCCAAATCCACTTTGATTTTAGCATCATCTTTAACCATCATGTTTTTGTATTTGGATTATTTTAAGATAAAAAATAAAGATGCAAAGGTAAAAAGAAATGTTAAATCTCAATCGTTTGCGCTTGGAATATATGAATAAGAATTAAGGCAACCGAAAAGCCGGTTGCCTTAAATTGTTATCACTTGATCAAGTGCTTATTTTTTAGACTTTTTCTTGTCCTTTTTCGACTTGGATCCTTTTTTTGCTTTTTTTGCCATCTTTTCAGCCACCGCAGCTTGTGCAGCAGCAAGGCGTGCGATAGGTACGCGGTAAGGAGAACAACTCACGTAATTCAAACCGGCTTCATGACAGAACATCACTGAGCTGGGTTCACCACCGTGCTCTCCGCAAATTCCCAACTTGATATCAGGACGGGTTTTGCGGCCTTTTTTAACAGCCATTTTAACCAGTTGTCCTACACCGGTTTGATCCAATATCTGGAAAGGATCGTGTTTCAGGATGCCTTTTTTAAGGTAAACATCAAGGAAACGTCCGGCGTCATCACGGCTATACCCAAAGGTCATCTGCGTCAGGTCATTTGTTCCGAATGAGAAGAACTCAGCTGATTGAGCTATTTCGTCAGCAGTTAAGGCAGCACGTGGCACCTCAATCATGGTTCCAACGAGGTATTTGATAGAATCGTTACGTTCTTCAAATACCTTATTTATGGTATCGCGAACGATTTGTTCCTGCATTTTCATTTCGGCAAGTGTGCCCGTTAGGGGAATCATAATTTCGGGCAAAGTAACGATGCCACGGGTTTTGAGGTTAAGGGCTGCTTCGATGATGGCTCTGGCTTGCATTTCTGTGATTTCGGGATAGGTATTTCCTAAGCGACAACCACGATGACCCAGCATCGGATTGAATTCATCCAGATCGAGTATCTTGTTTTTAATCGTTTCGACAGGTACTCCCATCACTTTCGCCATTTCCTGCTGCCCTTTATCATCATGAGGCACAAACTCATGCAAAGGTGGATCGAGCAAACGTACAGTAACAGGAAGTCCTTTCATAGCTTCGAAAATACCTTCAAAGTCTTCGCGTTGGATCGGTAACAGTCTGTCCAATGCCTGACGACGACCAGCTTCATCAGCGGCAAGAATCATTTCGCGCATGGCGATGATTTTGTCGCCACCAAAGAACATATGTTCTGTGCGGCAAAGGCCGATTCCCTGAGCACCAAAGTTACGTGCAACTTCAGAATCGTGTGGGGTATCAGCATTTGTTCTGACAGTGAGCTTCGATTTCTTGTCTGCCAATTTCATCAGCTCGCCAAAAAATCCACTCAATTCAGGGTCTTTGGTCTCCACACGTCCGTCATAAACTTCACCGGTGCTACCATTCAATGAAATGAAATCTCCTTCTTTAAAGGTTTTTCCACTCATGGTGATGGTACGTGCTTTGTAATCAATCTTTATTCCGCCAGCTCCTGAAACACAGCATTTACCCATACCGCGTGCTACAACGGCAGCGTGTGAAGTCATTCCACCGCGAGCAGTAAGGATGCCTTCGGCCACATTCATTCCTTTGAGGTCTTCGGGCGAGGTTTCAACACGTACCAAAACTACTTTTTTGCCATCAGCGGCCCAGGTTTCGGCCTCATCGGCATGGAATACAATTTGGCCATTGGCAGCACCTGGCGAGGCTGGTAAACCTTTAGCCATTACCTTGGCTTTAGTAATAGCATTGCCATCAAATACGGGATGAAGTAATTCGTCCAGTTTGTTGGGTTCCACACGCATAATGGCTTCGTTTTTGCTGATGATGCCCTGTTTCATCATTTCAATGGCAATACGGACCATAGCAGCTCCTGTCCGTTTCCCGTTGCGTGTTTGAAGTATCCACAATTTGCCTTCCTGAATGGTAAATTCAAGATCCTGCATATCACGGTAATGATCTTCGAGTTTTTGCTGCAGCTTGTTCAATTCCTGATAAATTTCAGGCATTGCTTCCTCTAGTGAAGGGAATTTATTAGCACGATCTTCTTCTGAAACATTTTGCAATGCAGCCCAACGTTTCGAGCCTTCCAGTGTAATTTCCTGTGGGGTGCGAATTCCTGCCACCACATCTTCGCCCTGCGCATTAAGCAGGTATTCTCCGTTAAAAATATCTTCACCTGTTGCAGCATCACGTGTGAAGGCAACACCTGTACCTGAGGTATTTCCCATATTTCCGAACACCATGGCCTGCACATTTACGGCTGTTCCCCACTCGGCAGGGATGTTGTTGAGTTTGCGGTAAACAATGGCGCGTTCGTTCATCCAGCTGTTGAACACTGCCATGATGGATCCCCAGAGCTGTTCCCATGGATCATCAGGAAAATCTTTGCCGGTAGATTTTTTCACTGCCTCTTTAAAACGACGAACCATTTCCTTTAGATCGTCAGTAGTGAGTTCAGTATCAAGATCAACGCCTTTTTCTTCTTTGATCTGGTCGATGATTACTTCAAAGGGATCGTGATCTTCTTTGGATTCGGGTTTCATGCCCATCACAACATCACCATACATCTGAACAAAACGGCGATATGAATCCCATGCAAAACGTTCGTTTCCGGTTTTGCGTGCAATACCTTCCACAGCAACATCATTAAGACCAAGGTTCAAAACAGTATCCATCATGCCAGGCATCGAAGCGCGGGCACCCGAACGGACTGATAATAAACACGGATTTTCGCGATCGCCAAATTTGGTGCCCATGATCTTTTCAACTTTTTCAACAGCCGCTTCAACTTCTTTGCGAATAAGCGCTACTGTAGCATCATGTCCTTTTTCGTAATAAAGTGTACATACTTCTGTAGTAATTGTAAAACCAGGAGGAACCGGAACACCGATCAAATTCATTTCGGCAAGGTTGGCACCTTTGCCACCCAGCAGGGCTTTCATCGAGGAATTACCATCGGCTTTGCGATCACCGAAGGAATAAACATACTTGGTTTTTGCCATGTTTAATAGTTTTTATTATTGATAACTGTTATAAATTTCTGTATGACTGTTAATTACGTTGATTTCGTTTTAAAAGGCAGCACAAAAATACGGTTTTTATGGCTCATTGCTGGTAACTTAATAAGTTAATAATTTCTTTTTTAATGCAATCGGTTGAATTTCAGCAATGCAATAATTTAAAAGCTTTCTAAATTGAATATTGTCCATTTTAAAGTCAAACTAAGCTTGAAGAATCGGAAAAAAAGGGTGAATTTCGTACTTTTATTTTTATGGTAAAGCTTATGAAACATATTATTGGAATTCGTCATGAGGACAAGTACGTTATGGAAAGAAGGGTAGCACTTGTGCCCCGTCATATCAATCAGTTAGCGAAGCAGGGTATCCGGTTTGAGGTTCAAAAATCAGCTAAACGAATTTTTAAGGACAGCGAATTTGAGCAAGCAGGAGCCAAACTAAATGATAAGATTCAGGAGGCAGATGTGATTTTTGGCGTGAAAGAAATGCCAACAGATTTTTTTGAATCAGGCAAAACCTATATTTTCTTTTCGCATGTAATCAAAGGACAGGCATATAATATGCCAATGCTCAAAGCCATGATGAAGAAAAAATGTCAATTGATTGATTATGAGAAGATCACCAATGAGGAAGGCAGGCGATTGATCTTTTTTGGTCGCTTTGCTGGTTTAGCCGGGATGATCAACTCTTTGTGGTCGTTTGGGCAGCGGCTTAAGATTCAGGGGATTGACACACCTTTCAGTAAAATTAAGCAATCGCATCTTTATAATTCACTTGATGAAGCCATGCAAGCTGTTTCTGAATGTGGATTGAGTATAGCCCAAAAAGGACTTCCGGAAGGAGTTGGCCCTGTTGTGATTGGCTTTACAGGCTACGGCAATGTTTCGAAAGGCGCGCAGGAAATTGCCAACCTTTTGCCTTCCATCGAAATTTCGCCCGAACAATTGCTAGCTATGGACTTGGAAAAGGTTTCTAAATCAATTGTTTATAAGCTTGTCTTTAAGGAAAAACATATCTCTGAACCCCTTGATACGAATCAGGTTTTTGAATTGTCGCATTATTATAAGCATCCCGAGGCTTACAAGAATAGTTTTGAAAAGTTCGTTCCCAAATTGAGTATCTTGATGAATTGCATGTATTGGGACACAAAATATCCACGGATTGTTACGAAAGATTTTCTGGAAGAATTATACGCCAGTGGAGAACCAAAATTAAAAGTGATAGGTGATGTTACCTGCGATCCGGATGGTTCGATAGAATGTACGCATAAAGGGACAGAAATAGAAAATCCTGTTTTTGTTTATAATCCGAAAACACGTGCTTATAAAATGGGTTTCGAAGGAGATGGAGTTTTGGTGATGGCTGTTGATATTTTGCCAAGCGAATTGCCACGTGAGTCTTCCGAAGCATTCAGCGATGCACTTTTGCCATTTGTCAAAGCGGTTGCTGAAACAGATTTTGGGGTTGATTTTGATCAACTTACATTGCCTGCACCCTTGAAGAAGGCACTGATATTGCATCAAGGTGAGCTTACACCTGACTATGTTTATTTAAAAAAGTTTGTAGAATAGTTTTAGGAGAAGTTTCTTTCCGAAAAAAAATAAGTTAAAATCAAGTTTATGAAACAAATTCTGGTTTTGGGAGCCGGCTTGTCGGCTACTTGTCTGATCAATTATCTTTTAAAACAGGCAGAAATTTATGATTGGCAACTGGTGTTGGCAGATATTGATGAAGAACTGGCCCAAAAAAAAATTAAGGGTCATCCAAGGGCAAAAGCGGTTAAATTTGATGTTTCGGATCCAGGCACCATTGATGGGTTGATTGATGGGAAAGATGTGGTGGTCTCCTTGCTTCCGGCCCGTTTTCATGATGTTATCGCTGTTGCCTGTGTTAAAAAGGGTATTCAAATGGCCACAGCTTCTTACGTTTCGCCAGCTTTGAAAGCATTGGAGCCTGAAATAAAAGCAAAAAACCTAAGCTTTTTGAATGAACTGGGAGTTGATCCCGGGATAGATCATATGTCGGCTATGCGGGTGATTGACAGAATTCGCAAAAAAGGCGGACAGCTTAAATCGTTTTATTCTTTCACCGGAGGTTTGATAGTGCCGGAATCTGATAATAATCCCTGGCATTATAAATTCACCTGGAACCCAAGAAATGTTGTGGTAGCCGGTCAGGGTGTTTCACAATATATTAAAAACGGACGCTATAAGTATATACCATACAATCAACTTTTTAAACGTATAATCGAAAGAGAAGTATTGGATTACGGTAAGTTTGAAATTTATCCAAACAGAGATTCTTTGAAATACCGAAAGATATACCAATTGGATGATATTCCAACAATTTTCAGAGGAACGATGCGCCGTCCGGGTTATTCCGCTGCCTGGAATGTATTTGTTCAGTTAGGATGTACTGACGATACTTACACTGTTGAGGAATCTGAAAACATGACCTATCGGGCGTTTATCAATACGTTTTTGAAGTATGATCCTGAAAAACCTGTTGAGGAGAAATTAATTGAATATTTAGGTCTTGAGCCTGACGGTGAAATCATGCAAAAACTAGTTTGGTTAGGAATTTTTGAGGATAAAGTAATTGGACTTAAAAATGCTACTCCAGCTCAGATATTGCAAAAACTCCTAACAGAAAAATGGGTGCTTGATCCGGATGACAAAGACATGATTCTCATGCAGCATGAGTTTGAGTATGAGATTGATGGTGTCAGTCATCAGGTTGTTTCATCGATGGCCTACATCGGCAAAAGTACAACTGAAACGGCTATGGCAATAACAGTTGGTACGCCTTTGGCGATCGCTATAAAATTATTACTCACCGATCAGATCAAACAGAAAGGTGTTATAATTCCCACAAAACCCGAATTGTATAATCCTATTTTGGACGAGCTGGAAGAATACGGAATAAAATTCATTGAAAAAGAAAGTGTTGTATAGGCTTCATGGCCTATTCATCTGGTCAAATTAGAAGCTGATCGGGAGCTTTATTTCGGTCTGAATTTATTTTGATCTGGAATGAAAGTACATTTTATTCCGGGGTTTTGGATTTCTACCTGATCTATCATCGAACAGTTAAGAGATTCCTCATTAAATTCAGAGAGTCTGATCAATTCACCTGTTTTCTTTAAGAGTTCATTGATTTTTACACTATGCTGCTTGCCTGATTTACAATTAATCACTACATCAACTTGCCTTAAAGTCTTGTTTGTGAGGTTGTAAACGACCAGGCAATTGGAATCAGGTTTGTGATACTGGTACGCAATATCGACAGGCAGTTTTCCTGATCTACCAAGTGATTTCCAGTTCATGAGGGTCTAAAACTTAACCTTTGATTCCAACAATTGATTGAGATTACAAATGTATATTAATTTGAATCAATACAATATTAAATTATAATTGTTTTTTATTTGAAAGATGGGAAGCCGGATTAAGGCTAAAAAATTTACTTTTGCTAAAAATTGAATTCATGGGCTGGTTTTTTACAATTATCATTATTCTAATTTTGGTTGGATATTTCTATAGTAGAAATGAGTCTGATACCAAAAGCAAAAAACGCGGGACTAAGAGTTATGCCAAATGGTTAGGAGGAGGCTTAGGCTGGGCATTTGGCGGGCCAATAGGCGGGATATTAGGGTTTGCTTTTGGCAAAATGTTCGAAGATATGCAGGCAGGAACCTATGCTCATCCGTCCAATACGCTTCAGGGAGATTTTAAGATCAGCTTATTGGTTCTTTCGGCTGCTGTGATGAAGGCTGATGGTAGCGTTAGAAAATCGGAATTGGATTATGTGAAACGTTTTTTTGTTACCAATTTTGGTCAATCTTCTGCAGAAGAATCCCTGCTAATGCTTCGTGAGATTCTGAAACAAGATATTAATATTCAGGATGTAAGCAGACAGATTGAACAGTTTATGGATTATTCTTCTCGTTTGCAGTTATTGCATTATTTGTTTGGAATCGCCCAGGCAGATGGTCAATTGCCAAAGAATGAAGTTAATACGATTGGCACGATTGCGGCTTATCTGGGAATAAGCCCATCAGATTTTGATTCCATCAAAGCGATGTTTGTAAAGGACACGAACAGTGCCTATAAGATTCTTGAAATACAGCCGGAAGCTTCTGATTCTGAGATAAAAAAAGCATATCACGAAATGGCCAGAAAATTTCATCCGGATAAAGTGAATCATTTAGGAGATGATGTGAGAAAAGCAGCAGAAAGTAAATTTAAAGAGGTTACGGCTGCTTATGAACAGATTAAAAAGGAACGTAGCCTGGTATAATTATTGGAAAAATCGCCAGTTTACTCCAAAATAAAATCTGGCATCACGCATAGGATAACCAGGGGTGGTAAAATAGTTGAAATCACCTGTTAATCCAAACAGATTGGCATATTGAATATAAATATTGGCCCGTTTTACCTTCAATGCCAGAATAACATCCAGGTAAGGATAATTGCCAATTTTTTTATCGTATTGTACATAAAAACTTCGCAATGCCGGCATATAAGCATCGGCATAATACGCACTAAACCACCTGATATTGAAGCCGGGTTGCAAAACTGCTGCTTTGTTAAAGAGTGATTGTGAGAAAGCAAATTTGAGATTGGCAGCTAATTCAGGTAAATGCATAACACTGTCAATATCCGCTTTTTGATAAGAAATGAATCCTCTTATTTCAAATTTTCCTTTCTGCATATCAAAAGTTGACTTGATTGTCCTGGTGTTTAGCGTGCCTCCAATTTGTTCGGGAAAGGCATTTGAATTGAGAAAGAGGTACTTATCTATACTCGTCTGGTTAACAGAAAGTTTTAAAAATTTATATTGATAAACTCCTTCAAGTTCAAATTTATTCTGTTTATCAAAACTATTATCCCATCTGAAATGATTGGACAACAAGCTTTGATAAAACCAGGAAGGCGATTGTGACAGAATTTTTAGAGAAAGTTCGATTTTTCCAAAATCCTTCGATTTGGTTTTGAAAGCCTGACTGGCCTTGCTGTCAAATTTAAAATCTCCCGCCTGATAACCGCCCACAAACATATCCAGATGTGCAGATAACTGAGTTTTATTTTTTATGTTGAGTTTAAAACCTCCAAGTATTCCAAGCTGATCATAATTGAACTTTCTCACATAAAAAAGACTGTCGTTGGTAGCCTGAAACAATTTATAGGCAGCATGTTGGCCTCCAAAATAAAAATAGAATAGTGGAGTTTTATTCGGGTCTCTATAACTTAAACTATTCCAAATCAATGTGTTTTTAACCATTTGGGTCGAAATGGAATCATTGGTTACTAATGAATCCAGAACACGACTATAGGGTTTGTAAAATTCATTTAATGGACTATTATCTGAATAGTTGAGTTGGTTTCTTTTGTAAAGAAAATTGTGCTTAATTCGTCCCGCTTGCAGTCTGTTTCTTGTTTTTCCTGATGAATCAACTGTATGTGTATTTGGACGGGAAAAAACAAAATATTGTTCAAACCCGAATCCTGATGATTTGATAACGCTGTTGGCCTGTTGCAGCCATACATCAATCACCCTGCGGTCAGTTTCTATATTATTTATGAAGATGCTATCATCAACTATACCACCGTTTTCCTGTTGTTCAAGCTTGTTTCGAAAATAAAATGCACCTATGCCGTATCTATCGTCTTTAGTAAGATAACTACCCGAAAATATGACACTACTATTATTGGTTTTATTGTTTAGAAACGGACCAGGAGAGTTAATTAAATTATAGTCCATTCCAATTATAAGTTGCGGTGCAAATTCGCGCGTAAAGTTAGCACTCAACTGCTGTTCTTTTTTACCTCCCATCGTATAACGAATTTCAGAATAGGGGAGTAGGGGTTGAAAAAACCTGACATCCTGTTCATTTTTAATATAACTAACATTGCCTGGGATTTGCATGTCGAACCCTATGTCATTCTTTGTAAATGGATTTAAAATTGAGTGATGAGCCAGACCTGCATTACTAAGTGTGGCAAAAGTATTGAAAGGCTTACTCAACGGATCAAAATAAGAAGCATTATATAGGCTGGTATCAGCATAATGTGTTGCATTAAGTACCAGGCTGTCAAAACTATAGTTAAAGTACAGTATTTGTGTTGAGTCAATCTTAGGTGTTTCAGTAGTATCAGATTGTGTATGAGCTGAAAAATGAAATAGTAGTAGAATTAAAGTAAGAATTAAGGAGATGTACAGAGATTTAGCCAACATAACAAAACGTATAATTTTGTGCGTAAAATTAAGCAATTACATTCGAATTTGTATGCAAGCCCTGACAGATATATCAATTATATTAAAAATCAAAAATCCCCACTACAGCAAAGTAGCGGGGATTTGATAGGGGCGGCGACGACCTACTTTCCCACCTGTTACGGCAGTATCATCGGCGCTGGCAGGCTTAACTTCTCTGTTCGGAATGGGAAGAGGTG
>DJWN01000020.1:38691-45033 GCA_002440975.1 Bacteroidales bacterium UBA6229 | reverse complement strand
CTGGCAAAAACACAAAAACGCAGTAATCAAAAGGGTCTTTGACAAAGGAAACCAAACAGAAAAAGATGAAATCATCCGTTTTTACGGCAAAGAAACCATCACATTAGCTTTACAGAGCAATGGATAAATTGTTTTTCAATACAACAAGTCCCCTTTTGCTCAGCACCCTTAACCAACTCATGTCTGAGCCCTTATTCAACCCCTTCAGACTGGTTGGTGGCACCGCATTAAGCCTCCAATTGGGGCATCGCATCTCGGTTGATATTGACCTTTTTACAGATGCAGACTACAATTCATTGGATTTTAACCTTTTTGAAGCGTATCTGCGCAAAAAATTCAGCTATTATTACACCACATCCAATGAGCCTATTGCTTTTGGTAAAACATATTTCATTGGACCAAACGAAAACGATACAATAAAACTGGACTTATATTACACTGACGCTTTTATAGAAAACTATATCCTTAACAACGGCATTCGTCTGGCAACAATCAGTGAAATAATGGCCATGAAAATGGATGTAATTAGCCGGGGAGGTCGTAAAAAAGATTTCTGGGATGTACACGAATTAATGAGGGATTTCGCCCTTCCCAAGCTAATCGAATTACACCAAAAACGACACCCTTTCACACACAATACTGCAGACCTCATCGAAAAACTCACCGACTTCAGCCATGCCGACGAAGACTTTGAACCCATCTGCTTAAGAGGAAAACACTGGGAAATAATAAAACTCGACCTGCTTGAATTCGTTCAAAACAGTAAATAATCACTTTATAGGTACCAACACCGCTGTCGCGCGAATTGGTCATCGAGCGGCCTGTGTTGAGCTCGTCGAAGTAAGTCGAGATGTCGAGGTGTCAACCCCAACCAACCACTATCCAATAATAACACAACCCCTTCAGGGTTGAAATCCCCTTTTTTTAACCTATTTACTACAATAGCAGCAACCCCTTCAGGGTTGCGCTAAAAAAAACCTAACCCCCACCACAAATCACCACCGGGCTGGGTGCGTAGGTTTACCTACTGCCAGGTAGGCAGGTGTGAGCGGCGGGCGTGCGGCAGGAAGAGCAGCTAAAACAGCTGGAAAACTTGCGGGGCAGCAAATGATAGCTTTTGGCTGCTTGTCCCGCTAAGCGGGAGTTTTTAGTTTTGGCTTAAAATATTTTAACTGACTTTCGACCTTCGACAGCAAGAGGGATTTCCCTGTATGCTCAAGACTCACACTTCTTCAATTATCCGCTGTTTTAGATGCTGCGGGAGGATAGCATCGCTCACACTTGATTTTTGCTAGCTTTTGACCTGTCCCACAGCTCTGCTGGCGGGATCAAGCAAAAGCGAAAAACATCCCACCCCAAAACAACTACCATTCCATCATCAAAACAAACCCGATAGGTTGTACCAACAAACCAGTCTTTTCGACCTGTCTTCCTTTAGGAAGATTTATCTACCGTTAGGTAGATCTACCTGGCGGCAGATTTATCTGGCGACAGACAGACAGGCCTGTCTTACTTTAGGAAGATTTACCTTACTTCAGGAAGGGGAGGCACGACGAGAAACCCCCTCACCATCACGCTTGCACCGCAATGCCCTGCGATGCATTGAGCCTGTCGAAATGCGATGCATTGAGCCTGTCGAAATGCGATGCATTGAGCCTGTCGAAATGCGATGCATTGAGCCTGTCGAAATGAGCGAGCAATAGCTAAGTTATTGACCTCCCCTCCTTCAATAAAAAACCCCTATCTTTACCCCCCAAAACAACACCCATGAAAAAGATACACATAATCCTCCTGATACTGCTGGCCAGCACCTTCAGCGCCAGGCCACAATCAGCCAATATCCCCCTCAACAGCAATTCAGAAGCCCTGCTACAACGGTATGAGATACGCTCTGGTCAACTGCTTAATTCACTTTACACCGACCTCAGACCATACACCCGCACCGAAGCAGCACAGCTACTCTTCCAACTCGACACCCTCATCACAGATAAATCCAGGAACGACCACTTCAACTTTAGCTATCTCCTATCCGACAACCTCTCCTATAGCCAGGGCTCACTTAACGACAGCCACAAAGCCATATTTTGGCACTTCTACAAGAGCAAAGCCAATATGATCCAGGTAAAAGTCCCCGACTTCGAGCTCTATGTCAACCCCGCCCTGCACCTCGCAGCAGGCAGCCTCTCCGATGCAGACAAACCACGCTACACCAATACACGGGCAATTGAAATCAGAGGAAATATCGCCGGAAAGATAGGCTTCTACAGCTTCATCTCCGAAAACCAAATGCGTGTGGCACCCCACGAAATGGCCTTCCGCAGCAGTTGGGGTTCCTATCCCGGTGCCCACCTCACCAAAAGCTACAAAAATGGTAGCATCGACTTCCTGCAGGCACGCGGCTACTTCACCTTCAGCCCCGTAAAACCTATCCATATCCAGTTTGGACAAGACCGCAACTTTATTGGCAACGGCTTACGATCGCTCCTCCTCTCCGACTTCGCAACCGATTACCTTTTCCTCCGCATCAATACCAAAGTGTGGCGTTTCAACTATCAAAACATCTTCATGCGCCTCACCGACAGATATGGCTATGTAAAAGGCAATAACGACAAACGACCCTACCCGGCCAAATTGGCTGCTATGCATTATCTCAGCATCAACCTGCT
Organism: Bacteroidales bacterium UBA6229; assembly: GCA_002440975.1. GTDB lineage: Bacteria > Bacteroidota > Bacteroidia > Bacteroidales > F082 > UBA5536. Next base: position 42,367 of record DJWN01000020.1, on the reverse strand, counting down.
CAAAAATCTCAACATCGGCTTCTTCGAATCCGTTACCTTCCACGACAACAACAAAGACGGCCGTGGCTTCGATATCAACTACCTCAACCCCATCATCTTTTACCGCTCCATCGAACACCAGCTGGGCGATGCCGACAAAATGATGGTGGGCATCAACATCAACTACCTGCCTTTCAAAGGCGTTCAGATTTATGGCCAGCTGGCACTAAACGAATTTCGTATCGACGACCTGCGCGCCGGCAACGGACATGCTGCGAACAAATTCGCCTACCAGGCCGGTCTCTATTGGGTTGATGCACTTAAATTGCCCAACATCGACCTGCGGGTAGAATACAACCGCATCCGACCTTATATGTATGCACATTACACCCATCAAAACGACCAGTGGCCCGTAAACAGCTACAGCCACTACAACCAGTCACTGGCACATCCCATAGGTGCCAACCTCAGCGAACTGCTTGTGCGTATGGAGGCACAACCATGGCCACGACTCACCGCACAGCTCAACCTCATCTACACCAACTATGGTGCCGACAGCACAGGCTCAAACTGGGGCAACAACATCTTTCTTGACTACCGCGACTACGAACAGGAACTCGACAACAGGGTAGGGCAAGGCGTAAGCACACAACTCCTCATCGCATCTGCCTTATTCACCTACCAGCTGCGCCACAATCTCTTCATCGACTTCGACCTCCGCTACCGCGACCTTAAAAGTGACATCACCACCCGTAATAGCAATTACCTATACATCGGCACCGCCCTCCGCCTCAACCTCCCACACCGCCCCTGGACCTTCTGACCTTCAGACCTTCGACCTTCAGACCTTCAACTCAAAATTTCCCTACCTTTGCCAAAACTCCAAACCCCTTGAGCAAAAAACAAAATACACACAATACCTTCCTCCTCATTGTGAGTTATTTACTTATTGCCGGCGGCCTCAATTTTTACATCGGTTTTATCGCTCAAAACAACAACCTCCTCTGGCTTTACACAGGTATCCAGCTACCCCTTTACGGCTTTCTGGCTTTCCTGCTTGCGCGCAGCCTGGGCCGTTGCCCGCTCAAATGGCGCCGCATGACCATACACACCCTGCTCATCCTGCTGGCACATAGTTACTGGGTATTTTTCCTCCTGGCATGGCTAACGATCACTCCCTACCAATTCAACTGGTTTGCTTTAGGTCTCGCCCTTATCGGAATGATCCTTGGAATAAAGCTCCGGCTAAGCTACACCTACAAACGCTGTGACTGCCAGCTTGCCACAGGCACTATTGAAAAGCCTTTCGAAACAAACTTGATCCCCGCATCAGAATATCCCGGCATCAAAGCACTCATCACACACCATCCCGAACTACCTGCCATCATCAGCCACTCTTTTGGATGGAAGCCCTTATTCATCGGAACTCCCCAAAGTTGGAAGATGAACCTCATCTGCACCGGCAAAAGCCTCGTATCCCTGCCACATTTCAGCTATGGTGCCCTCTTTGTCAGTCACCAAAACACTCATCCCGATGAGGTAACACAGTACCTGCAGAAAATGCACTTTCAACAAGGCTTTCATGGACTGGAGTATCGAAGTCTGTCACACGAGTCAGAGCTAGTTGAGCCTGCATATAAAATCAGCTCCTGGCTTACCTTACAGCCCACACCGGAGGAACATTTTGAGCAATACTCTGCAAACCTGCGAAGCAAGATCCGACGTGGCCTCCGCCAGAATTTCGATTTAGTTAGTGGTAAAGAAGAGCTGCTCAACGACTTTTATAAAACTTACGCCCGGCATATGCGTCACCTTGGCTCGGGTGCCATTGCCAGGAGGTTTTTCAGTAACCTGCTGCAATCGTACAACAGCAAGGGAGGCATAGCCAAAATTTACCTGCTGCGTCACCACAACAGAACCATTGGTGCAGCGTTTAGTCTGGCCTTTGAAGGCTTTTACGAAAACGGCTGGTTCGCCACCCATCCCCGCTGGCAAAAACACTATGCCTCCTATGTATTGCATCATCACATGATCAACGACGCCATTGCCATGAGCTGCCACACCTACAGCTTTGGCCGCAGCACCCGCGACAGCGGCGTACACCACTTTAAAAAACAATGGAACACCACAGACATACCCCTCAACTGGATCAGCTTTCCCGAACCCACCGTCAACCTCCGCAAACAATCCTGGATCAGAACCCTCTGGAAAAAACTACCCTACCCCATCGGCAACCACTTCGGCAACTACATCGCCAAATGGATTTATTAAAGCCTCAAGGTCAAAAGTCACAAAGTCACAATGTCTCAAGGTCAAAAGTCCGACCTAGACTTTCGACCTTCAGACCTTCGACTCCCCGACCTTCGACCTTCAGACCTTCGACCTTCAGACCTTCAGACCTTCCTAAAAAAATAACTACATTTGCAATAAACCCACACCATGCCCACCATCAAACGCTTTGAAGACCTTGAAGTATGGACAGAAGCCAGAAACCTAAACTTAAGAATTTTTCGTTTATTTGGTCAACATCCAAACTTCGCTTTTCGTGACCAGCTGTTAAGAGCAACGCTTTCTATTATGAACAACATAAGCGAAGGATTTGAACGCGGCAGCGACAAGGAATTCAGACTATTTCTCAACTATGCCAAAGGTTCTTCCGGTGAAGTACGCAACATGCTCTACATCGCACACGATCTAAATTACATCGATCAATCAACCTTTGACGAACTCTACAACACATCCATCACCATCTCCTCCAAAATCTCCAAACTCATATCCTACCTCAAATAAAGCTTGTGACCTTCAGACCTTCAGACCTTCGACCTTCAGACCTTCGACCCTCAGACCTTCGACTTTCAGACCTTCGACCCTCAGACCTTCGACTTTCAGACCTTCGACTTTCAGACCTTCGACTTTCTGACCTTCAGACTTTCATATCTTCAACTTAAGGTCATCGAGCGAAGTCGAGATGCCGACCTAAACCTCTCCACCCACACAACCCACAAAGCAAAGATCACCACGTAAAAACCCGGCCTGAGCACCCAGTCGTGAATAAAATCCCAATACTCCGGCTTCCAAATCACCACCACCGAAAGAATAACAATACGCATGATATTCACACCATGCATGATCACAATACTCATCGGAATATACCACAACTTATGCCTCCAGGGACCTGGAAACAGCACAAACAAAACCAGAATCTGATAAAACTGTTTCAGTCCTGAACAGCTCTCCACCACCTGCACATAACCCCCATTCGAAAACCACATATAATTCGGATACTCTGTGGTAACATGTAATCCCAGGATATGGCGATTGATCCACAAGCTGCTGTAAAACACCTGCTCCGCCAACCAGTCAGCAGTTACATTGATCACCGTAAACGATTTGATAATCTTTGCAAACTCCCACCACAATTCATGAAAACCATAAGTAATAACCGCAAAAAGCACCACATCAACCACAAAGCCCAGCGGCCCTGCATAAAAAGTTTTAAAAGATCGGTAAGCAGCCTTGATCATAGGTCAATTGTTTTTCCGCAAAAATAACCCAAAACCAACACAACCCAAATCGAAATTTCTTTACCTATATACATTGTTGTAAATTCATCCAACTGCAATTATTGATAAACTTTGGCATTAGCTTTGGCTTTGGCTCTAATACGCCACGCACGCTCGGCGTAGTCTGTCACTAC